>CAVJEZ010000004.1:25305-27223 GCA_963648625.1 Odoribacter splanchnicus | reverse complement strand
GCAGTGTCAGGTGCATCATAAAGATACACTATAAAGGAGGAGTCCCGGACAGTTCTTAGGCCTGAGCCCTTGTGTCAGGCAGGCTCCGGCCTCGTAAAGATGCGGATTAGTCCTGCTTGGAAAATTCTTCCTTGCCGGCGCCGCAAACGGGACAGACCCAGTCATCAGGCAGGTCTTCAAAGGGAATGTTGTTGTTTTCAGCGGGATCGTATTCAAAGCCGCACACGTCACATACGTACTTCATGATTTTCTCCTTTTATAAGCTGTCTGGTTGTATCAGCTGTTCAGGGATGTTTTCATTCCTGAGGGAAGCGGAAAGCTAAAATTCAGCTTTCCAGAGGCCGTGAAGATTGCAGAAGGCACGGGCAGTAACTTTTTCTGCCGCAGTAGAGAAGACTGCCTCCGGTGCGTCGCCCGGCTTCAGAAAATGGGTAAGGGTGTCTGTGTCAGTAATGAGTTCTATCCATTCAATGAGATGGGCTTCAGTCATGGGATGGGCTGCTGATCCGACAGTGACTTTGTAGCCGCCTTCAATTTTGGTGATGACAGGGACATGCTTTTCCCTGGCAGCGTCAACAGAACCTTCCTTCATGTGCTGCATGGGCACGGAGCAACAGTCGGGCGTACAGGGCCTGTCTGTCAGAAATTCAACGACACTGCCGCATTTTTCACATTTGTAGACATCGAGCTTGGCCGGCATAGTTCCTCCTTGAACCAGTTTGAAACCAGTTTAAAACCGGAACATCCCTGGTTCAGAAATAAGCGGATGCATGACAGCGTGCAAATGCTTTGCTGTCTGGTTGATATGAAATAATATTAGTAATTTTTATCAATAAGTCAAGTAGCAATATTCCCTTTGCAGTGCAAAAACTGCATCAGGCGTGCTTTTTAGTGCTTCCTGCGTATGCCCAGGACATTGGGCAGGCGGGCAGCACGGTTTCCTGTAATAAGAAAATCGACGATATTCTGTCCCTGTACTTCCCTTGTAAGCTTGTGCGACCTGATGACAAGCCCTGCCTGGCCTCCTCCCTCCACATACATGACAGTACGGACATCGAGGGGCAGGTGCAGCAGCTGCTGTGCAAAGGCATAGGCCTCGATAGGCACCTGGCTGTGCAAAAACAGCACATTGCCGTCGCCGTCCATGGCAACAGCCGAGATAGAGTACAACGGCCCGCCGGGAGACCAGAGTATGCGGCGCTGGGAATTTATGATGCGGTAGTTTTGTATGACCAGGCGGTAATGGGGCAGCAGCTCCTTCACGATATCGTCATCCTTTTCCAGGATGGCTGCCTGGGGCAGGTCAGGATCATCAGGATCTGCTACGAAAAAAGCGCCGAAACGCTCAACCATGCGCTTGTTGTTGATGTACTCCCCGTCGCGCATGTAGCCTGTGCTGGTCTGGCCGTCCGGCAGGTACATGCTGGCATTGATGGCAGCAATAAGATCTTTTTTTTCGCTCCACTCCTGCAATGTCATCTGCTCGTTTTTTTCCCTGCCTGATGCACAGAGGACAAAGGAAAAGCACGCAGGATCAATGCGCAGGACATGGAGGCGGAATGTGTCTGTTTTCAGCTCCCTGTACTGAAGCCCTGGCTCAAGGGCAAGCCAGTCTTCCTCACTGTGCCGTCCGGCACTGTTTTTCTGAGCCGATGCGGCAGGCGACGGATCAGGCTGTGATGCCGGCTGGTCGTCCTGTGTTCCGGCAACAGGGAGTGTTTCCTCCGTTGGGGGGCTTTGGTTATCCTGCATCTTTCCAGCAGGCGGCAGAACAGTGTCTTCTGTCCCTGTGCCGGTTATCCGGACCTCGGCTCCCGTGCACGGAGTGGCAGGAAGAATAAAGGCAGAGAGAAGGAGAAGGGTGAGAATTCTGATGTGGACAAGGATTGGAAAAATTTTTGTACACATAACCAAACAG
>CAVJEZ010000004.1:16994-24394 GCA_963648625.1 Odoribacter splanchnicus | reverse complement strand
TCCCGGGCAAGCTCTTCCTTGACCTCATGGAGGCAGACAGAAGGGGCGGCAACGAGGAAGTTGCCAAAATGGGCATAGACATAGCAGTGGACATGATATCAAAACTGCTTATTGGCGGAGCTCCTGGCGTACATTTGTATTCGCTTAACAAGGCAGATATGTGCGTGCTTCTGGCCAGGGAATGCGGGCTTGTCCATTAGCGTAGCGCACAGGAAGAGAGAATCCGTCATGTCAGATAAGCAAAAAAGGGCTGAGCGGCTGGCCATGCTGGCTGATTTGTATCACAGGGGCCTGTTTTCACCGGACCTGACTGCTCTGGCCAGGGCTCTGCTGGAGAAAGAGCCGCAGCTTTTTTGCGGGCCGGAAGAAGGCAGGAACGCTGTTTCTGCCAGGACAAAAGGCAGAAAGACAGTGACGCCGTAGACAAGTCCGTAAACAAGGGCACAAAAAAACTCCCTGAAAACAGGGAGTTTTTTTATTCCTCGGGGAAAAATATTTTTAAAGTCCCATGGCTTTTTTGGCCTTGCTGAACAGGCTTTCGCCTTTGGACTTTGTATATTCGTCAAACTCTTTCAGCATCTTGATCTGCTTGTCATCCAGCTTGGTCGGTGTAAGCACCTTGACGCATACAAGCAGATCCCCATGGCGCTTGGGATTGCTGGGATAGGGCATGCCCTTGCCGCGCAGCGTGTGAACGTTGCCGCTCTGTATGCCCGCAGGCAGCTTCACGGTAAGCTCTTCATCTAGGCCGGGAACAGTCAGGCTGCAGCCAAGAGCCGCATCCGTAAAGCTGATTTCCGCAGTGTACAGCAGATCCTGGCCGTCACGTTCATAAACCTTGCTGGGCTCGACGTAGAGCACCACGTACAGATCGCCGTTAGGACCGCCATTGATTCCGGGTTCGCCCTCTCCGTGCACGCGCAGCCTGGTGCCTGAGTCAACACCGGCAGGAATGCGCAGATAGATTTCCTTGGGCTGTTTGACAACGCCGGCGCCATGGCATTTTTTACAGGGATTGGTAATAACCTGGCCTGTTCCTCCGCAGTTCGGGCAGGGCTGCGCAATGGAGAAAAAGCCCTGGCTCGTGCGGATCTGGCCGCGTCCCTGGCAGCGCGGGCAGACTTTTGGCTTGCTGCCTGGGGCTGCACCAGAGCCATGGCACTCTTCGCAGGTGCAGGCATGGTTCAGCGTCAGCTTCCTTTCGTTGCCGTGGGCAGCCTCCTCGAAGGAGATAGTCAGCTTGTAGCGCACGTCGTCGCCCTGCATGGGGCTGTTTCTGGACGCTGATCCGCCTCCGAAGAAGGAGCTGAAAAGATCCTCGAAATTCGAGAAGACATCGCCGCCGCCAAATCCCTGGCTGCTGCCTACGCCGTCAAAACCGAACTGATCGTACCTTGCCCGCTTTTCCTCGTCACGCAGGACGCTGTAGGCTTCGGCAGCTTCCTTGAATTTCTCCTCGGCTTCCTTGTCGCCGGGATTCCTGTCAGGATGATACTGGAAGGTCAGCTTGCGGTAGGCTTTTTTCAGCTCGTCAGCAGAGGCGTTTCTTGGAACCCCAAGAACCTCGTAATAGTCTCTCTTGTTTTCCATGATCTTTACAGGTAGATGTTTGTGTCAGCAGCCGGCTACTTCTCTGCCTTGCCGGGAAGGACCTTGCCGGCGGCAATTTCACGCAGGGCCGTCACGATTTCCTTGTTTTCGGAGTCAATTAAGGGTTCATAGCCATCTCTGTACTGGTGGACTCGCTTAATAGCCATTTGCACAAGAAGAAAGCGGTTCTGTACCTGCTGCTGGCAGTCTTCAACAGTGATGCGGGCCATATAAACCTCCAAAGCACAATGCAGATCCTTATTAAGGTAGATACTGTGCTCGATGTGTCAAGGGCAAAAGAAAAATCAGTTGTGTCAACCGGAAATTTGCATTCATACGTTTTGATTTGTTGCTCTGTCAAGGACCAGATCAGAGGATTGCATCTTCCCCTTTCCCCGGGCTGCCCAGCATGAGAAGCCTCCTGTGCAGTGTGTTTGGGGATGCTTTATCATTCAGGGCAAAAAGAATATAGCAGAGCTGAATTTTGGATGGCTGAAATTTGGGGAGGAGAAGCAGCATATGCGCGAGAAACGGAATTTTGCCCAGGAAACCTGTATCAGGAGCATGGGCAAGCTCATGCAGCAGACAGGCATGATCTGGCCAGGGGCCAGAATCGGCGTGGCTGTGTCAGGCGGTGTTGACAGCTTTGTCCTTTTGAAATGCCTGCGCATCCGCCAGGGGATTGTCCCGTTCCCTTTTGAAATTTTTGCCATTCACCTTAATCCCGGCTTTGATCCGGCCAATCATATGGTCCTTGCCGACTGGCTTAAGCAGAATGGTATACCCGGCCATATCGAGGTTACGGACTACGGCCTGCAGGGGCATTCCGAGCAGAACAGAAGAAACAGTGCCTGCTTCCGCTGTGCCTGGCTGAGACGGCGCCGTCTTTTTGAGCTTTGCAGGGAATACCATCTGACGCATCTGGCCATAGGGCACAATGCCGATGATCTGGTGACAACCTTTTTTATGAATCTTTGCCGGAACGGCCGTGTTGACGGCATGTCCATCAATGAGCCATTTTTCGGCGGGGCCCTTCGCGTCGTGCGTCCTCTTTTGCTGGTGGAAAAGAAATACATCAAGGCGGCTGCCAGAAAGTGGGAGCTGCCGGTCTGGAACAATCCCTGCCCCTCTGCAGGACACACTTCCCGCTCCGACATGGATGAGACGCTGAAGAACCTGTATCATGTTACCGGAAATGCCCGTACCTGCATATTTAACGGCCTGACACGCTGGCAGTTTGACAAGGAAAAAACTGACAGGGACAGTACTGACTGAAACCAGTGTAACAGATATTATTATCGCTATCTTACCCAGCATTTTTACCTGCAGGAGCCATGCCCGGCTTCCGGGTCTTGAAATGCACTGCGTTTCGTAGCATTCTTCCCGCCACCGTTGCCTCGGGGCAGCCAGTTTTCTATTTACTAATGATACCACTTTTCCTGTCAGGGAGTTTTTATAATGGAATTCAGCTTCTTTTCCATGATTGCCAATGCCAGCCTTGTGGCAAAAGGCGTGCTGGCCATCCTCATCTTCATGTCCGTGGCCAGCTGGGGGCTTATGATTCAGAAAGCCATCATGCTTGGCAATGCCAGGCGCAAGGCTACTGCTGGCTCGGACAGATTTGAGAGAGCTGTCAATCTGCGCGAGGCAGTACAGCAGCTGGGCGCAGACCCATCCTCTCCGCTGTATTCCGTAGCCCAGAAGGGCGTCCTTGAATTTAACCGTTCCAAGGAGCTGGGCAATACTTCCGATGTTATCGTGGACAACGTGCGCCGCTCCCTGCGCCAGGGCGTGGGCTCCGAGCTTTCCAGGCTGCAGGCATCCTTTTCTGCCCTGGCAACCTGTTCCAATACGGCCCCCTTTATCGGCCTCTTCGGCACTGTCTGGGGCATTATGCACTCCTTCCATTCCATAGGCATGAGCAAGTCTGCCTCCCTGGCAACAGTTGCCCCCGGCATTTCAGAGGCTCTGGTTGCAACGGCTATCGGCCTTGCCGTGGCTGTGCCGGCGACCATAGGCTATAACTTCTTCCTCGGCCGCATGGCCCAGATCGATACTTTGCTGGTGAATTTTGCGGGCATTTTCCTCAACAGGGTACAGCGCGAGCTTAATGCCCATCGCAAGGTATCTGCCGCAGGCTCGGAGATGTAAAATGGCCAAGGGTGGTTTTGTCTCAGAGATTAACGTTACGCCCTTTGTCGATGTCATGCTGGTTATGCTCATCATTTTTATGGTGGCAGCACCCATGATGAGCGAAGGACTGGATGTAAATCTTCCGCAGAGCAAACAGGTGGAAGTACTGCCTACCGATGCTGACCATATGATGCTGACAATCCGCAACGACGGATCAATATTCCTGGATCAGTACAAGGTTGACGATTTGGAACAGCTTGAAGGCTATCTGAAAACCCTGGTCAAGGAGAAGAACAAGACCCTCTTCCTGCAGGCTGACAAGGAAGTTGCCTACGGTGTTGTTGTAGACGTCATGGGCCGCATCAAGGCAGTGGGCATAGAAAAGCTCGGTGTCGTGGCTGAAAACGCACAGGTGGCACAGGCTGCGGCCAAGGCTGCCTCTCCCAAAAAATAGAGGACCCGGACGATATGCCTCTGGCACCATATATACTGTCGCTTTGTCTTCATATTGTCCTAGTGCTGCTTCTATGGCTCTGGCCTGTGGGGCAGCCTCTGGTCAATCTGGAGAAGCCTGTGCTCATCAGCCTTGTTGAAGGAGATCCCGGCGGGGACAAGACTCCGTCGCCCATCCTTGGCCATATGGGCGAACAGGGTGAAGGCGAGCCTGCTCCGACGCCTCCTGCAGAACGGGCAGAAGTTGCCGCCCATGCAAGGGAGGAAACCCAGGTGGCTACCCCGCCTCCGGCCGAGGCCCAGACAGAACCTGCAGAAGAAGTGAAAAAGCCTGACATCAAGCCGGTTCCCCAGCCCAAGCCCGAGGTCAAGGAAAACGTTATTCCTGAGAAAAAGAAGCCTGAGCCCAAGAAGGAGCAGGCCAAGCAGGAAAAGCCCAAGAAGGAACAGCCTAAAAAGGAGCAGAGCAAGGAAAAGCCCAAGAAGGATTCCAAGCCTAAGAAGGATACCCCGAAGGACACCAAGAAGGAGAAGCAGAGCGACAAGGATGCAGTCAGCGCAGCACTGGCCCAGGCCAAGCGCAAGGCAACATCCAGGGCTGACTCCGGCGATCGCGGCTCCTCTGTCGAACAGGCCCTTGCAGAAGCCAAAAAAAGAGCCTCTGGCAACCGTGGCGGAGGCGGAGGCGAGGGCGCCGGTCCTGGAGGAGGCGGCCTTCATGACGTCTACCTCGGCCAGGTCATGCTTGCCGTCCGTCCCAATTGGGGCTATGCAAGCGCAAGCAGGAACAACATGCAGTGTACGCTGGGCCTGAAGGTGTCCACTACGGGCGAAGTGCAGGAATGCAAGGTCCTGAGGTCATCCGGCAATGCCCAGTATGACTCATCCTGTGTGAATGCCGTCATGCGTACCAGCCGTGCAGGCGATTTCCCGCCGCCTCCCAAGCCGGAATATCAGGAACTTGAGGTCGTCTTTACCCTTAATGACCTGATGGGGCGCTAGGGAAAAGTTTTTTCTGCCTTGACTGTATTTCAGGACTGTTTATGTCAAAATTATGCGGCAGTGATTCCTCTGGCATCATCTGCCGCTGCATAGCAATTTTCCCGGGCATATTGAGGAAAACCATGTTACGTAAAATTTTTGCCATTGTTCTCGTTCTGTTGCTGTCCTGTGCCGGCCAGGCCATGGCAGCTCCGCGGGTTGATATCTACGGACCAGGTCAGAATTTGGTTAATCTCGGGCTGGCGGCTCCCCTGACGGGCCCCAATTCCGAGGCTAAGGGGATGGGCGCAGAACTGCACAAGCTTGTTAATGAAAACTTGAGCTTCCTGCCCTTCATGCGCCTGACCGACCCCAAAAGCGTGCTGGGCGGCACTGTCCTTGCCGGCGTTGAACCGCCGGCTGCCGATTTTAACCGCTTCCAGCTGGCCGGCAGCGATATTGTTGTCACTACTTTGTGGCCCTCAGGCGACAGCGGCACCAAGACCGTGCAGATGCGTGCCTTTGAAACCAGCGGCGGAGCCCGTCTTTTCGGCAAGGAATATCCCAACGTCTCTGCCAGGGATCTGCCCGAAGTTGCAGACAAATTCTGTGCAGACCTTCTTGAGGTGCTGACCGGCAACGGCGCTTTCTTCCGTTCCACGCTGTGCTACATTGTCAAGAAGGGCCAGCTCAGCGCCCAGGTGTTCCTGGCCAAGCCTACCGGCCGCAACTGCCGCCAGATCACCAATATTGAAGGCGAAGCCATGTCACCGCAATGGTCTCCTGACGGACGCTTTATCGTCTTCTCCCATATCGACAAGCGCACCCATGCCCTTGGCGTATGGGATGCCCGTTCAGGCAAGGTACAGCGCGTGCGCTTCCCCGGCGACGTGGTTATCGGGCCTGCCTTCCTGCCCAACAACAAGGTGGCCGTGGCCCTTTCCAACGGCAAGTATCCTGCCATCTATCAGCTGAGCCATGTCTTCAAGAAGGAACGTGTCCTGGAAGACAGCGACTGCATCAACGTGTCGCCCACCTTTGACAGGACCGGCACCAAGATGGCCTTTAACTCTTCCCGTCTTGGCGGTCCCCAGATTTTCATGAAGGACCTGAACTCCGGATCCGTTACCCGTGTCAGCCAGAGCGGCTCCTACAATACAGAAGCCAATCTTTCTCCTGACGGAACCCTGGTTGTCTTCAGCCGCCTTACCTCATACGGCCAGCGTATCTTTGTGCAGGACCTCGTTACCGGGCAGGAAACACAGGTTTCCTTTGGCCCCGGCAGTGACGAGCAGCCTTCCTTCTGCGCAGACAGCTACTTCATTGCCTTTTCCTCCACCCGCGAGGGTGCACGCGGCATTTACCTGACCACCCGCCATGGCGGTGACGCCAAGCGCGTGCCGGTAAAGGGCGACTGCTACTTCCCGCGCTGGGGCATGCCCGGCCAGGGCAAGTAGGCATCATTTGTGCCTGCCGTCTGCCGTAAAAAAATTGACATTTGCCCCAAACACGGGGAAAATGCTTGTATCAAAATACTTGCCGTATTTTCAGGGCTGAACACCGGGAACTCATGCGGTATTGTTTCAGTATCGTTGTGACTGCATTCCCTGGTGATTGACAATACCGGTTGCGGCAATGTAAAAAAAACTGTACTTCCAAGTATTGACAAAACTGGAAGTGGGAATACCATAAATTTCAGTTGAGGGGGATTTGTCCCTCACTGTATTTCATATGGAAATAGTACTTCATAGAGCTGTTCAGGAGGCTTCTAATGAAACGTTTTGCACTCGTTCTTTGCTTGGTTGTGGCTCTTGCCGCCGGTTTTGGTTGTGCCAAGAAGCAGGCTGCCGAGCCTGGCTATGATGGCGGCATTTCTCCCGAAATGCAGGCTGCCATTGATCAGATCACCGATGCCCGTGTTCTGTTCGCTTTCGACAAATTCTCCATCCAGCCCCAGTATCAGGAAGTCCTGAAGACCAAGGCTGAACTGATGAAGAAATTCCCCTCCATCAAGGTTCGCATCGAAGGCAACTGCGACGAACGCGGCACCCAGGAATACAACCTCGCTCTTGGCGAGCGTCGTGCCAACGCTGCTTACAACTACCTGGTCAACCTGGGCGTGCCCGCCAGCCAGATGGAAAAGCAGTCCTTCGGCAAGGAAAATCCTGCCGTCTCCGGTCATAACGAGGCTGCCTGGTCTCAGAACCGTCGTGACGACTTCCGCGTGATCGCTCACTAGTTCC
>CAVJEZ010000004.1:0-16877 GCA_963648625.1 Odoribacter splanchnicus | reverse complement strand
TGACGGATTTTTCTATGCGCATTGATATCCATACGCACGCCTTTCCTGACAAACTGGCACAGAGAGCAGTAGCCGGCATGGAAAAGGTGCTGGGCCTGACATGCCAGGGAACAGGATGCCTTGCTGATCTCATAGAAGATGAGCGCAGTGCAGGCATGGATTTGCATGTTGTTCTCTGCTGTGCAGCCACTGCCGGCAGTGTGTACAATGTAAATGACTATGCCCTGCAATGTACAAGGCAAGAGGGCGTGCTGGCCTTTGGATCAGTGCATCCTGAATGCCCTTCATGGGAGCAGGAACTGGACAGGCTTGAAAACGGCGGTATACGTGGCCTTAAGCTGCATCCAGAGTATCAGGGCATAGCAATAGACGATGCACGCTTTGAGCCGCTTTTTGAGGCCTGTCAGGGCCGTTTTTGCGTACTTGTCCATGCAGGTGGTACTGCGGGCAGTCCTGAGCTTTCAAAATCGTCCCCGGTCCGGCTGCTCAATGTACTCAGAAATTTTCCAAAGCTTGACATTGTGGCCGCCCATTTCGGAGGGCAGGGGATGTGGCTGGAAGCCCTGGACATCCTGAAGAGCTACAGGGGCGAACACCTGTGGCTTGATACGTCTTCTGCGACATCGTTCGTGCAAAGGGACATCATCAAAAAGCTCTTCTCCCTGCGGCCTTTTGATTATTACCTCTTTGGTTCTGACTGGCCCATCTTTACTCCTGCTGGCGAAACAGAAAGACTGGGAACGGCAGCAGGACTGAACGATGCAGAAATCGGGAAGCTGACTGGCAATGCACAGGGTTTGCTTGGACAGTATGGCATGCTTCCAGCGTAAGAGGCACAAAAAAAGGGAAGATTGTTTCCAATCTTCCCTTTGAATTATCATTTCAAGATGCCGGGCACCCGGAAGCGGCTGCTGCCGCTGCTTCCTTTCGGACCTGACGGGGTTCACAGTGCTTCCGCCACCCGGCAGGAAGCTTTATAAGCCAGCACTGCGCCCGGTGTCAAGAAGCAGAAAACCCGCTGTTTTTTTACTCGCCGCATTCTTCAAGGGCGGCAACTGCAGGCAGTTTTTTGCCTTCAAAGAGCTCAAGGAAGGCACCGCCGCCAGTGGAAATGTAGCCCATTTTGTCGGCCAGGCCGTATGATTCAACAGCAGAAACTGAATCGCCGCCGCCGACGACCACAAATGCCTTTGATTCAGCCATAACCTTGGCAATGGCCCTGGTGCCTTCGCCAAAGGGCTTTGTCTCAAAGGCGCCCACAGGACCGTTCCAGACAATGGTGCCGGCTTCTTTGAGAAGCTTGCCGTAGGCTTCGGCCGTCTTGGGGCCGATGTCCAGGATCATGTTTTCGGCAGGCACCTTGTCAATGGAGCAGGTGACAACTGTCTGTCCTTCGGCAAGCTGGGGAGCCGTCACAACGTCTGTCATGAGCGGGATAGGCTTGTTCAGCTTTTCTGCCTTGTCGAGGATCTTTTTGGATTCTTCAATCAGGTCAGGCTCGTACAGGGACTTGGCAACATTGTGGCCGGTGGCTGCCAGCAGTGTGTTGGCGATGCCGCCGCCAACGATGAGCCTGTCAACCCTGTCCAGAAGGTTGTTGAGCAGTTCAAGCTTGGTTGAAACCTTGGAACCGCCGATAACAGCAACAAGGGGACGCTTGGGATTGTCGAGCACCTTGGCAAAGGCATCGAGCTCGGCCATCAGCAACGGGCCTGCGCAGGCCGTTTTTGCGGCACGGATGGCACCCTCTGTAGAGGCCTGTGCCCTGTGCGCCGTGGCAAAGGCATCCATGCAGTATACGTCGCCCATGCCGGCCAGCTTTGCAGCGAGCTCGGGATCATTGGCCTTTTCGCCCTTGAGCATGCGCACGTTTTCAAAGAGCACCACGCCGCCGGGGCGCACTTTTTCGGCTGTCTCGAAATCCCTTGTCAGCATGACATGCACGCCCAGGCACTCGCTCAGCCTGCTGGCTACGGGAGCCAGTGAGAATTCTTCCTCAAAGGCGCCTTCCTTGGGGCGTCCCAGGTGCGACAGGATTATTACGCCTGCGCCTTTTTTCAGAGCCAGCTGAATAGTCGGCAGAGCGGCCCTGATGCGTTTGTCGTTGGAGATTTTGCCATTTTTAAGGGGAACGTTAAGATCTTCACGGATAACTATTCTCTTGCCGTTCAGATCCATGTCCGTCATTCTCCGGATGGGCATACCATAGCCTCCTGAATATACAGTACTGAAAACAGACAGCCGTCCTGCCTGCCACCCTTTATGGAAGGAAGGCAGGACAGCGGGATAAGCAAAAATCAGAATCAGGCAAGCAGTGCCTTTGCCTTTGCAACAACGTTTTCGGCAGTAAAGCCGAATTCCTTTGCCAGGATGCTGCCGGGCGCGGAAGCACCGAAATGATCCATTCCGATGACATCTCCGTCAAGGCCAACATAGCGGCGCCAGTATTCAGGCCATGCAGCTTCCACAGCCAGGCGTTTGCGGATGTTTTTGGGCATCACCTTTTCCCTGTATGCTGCTTCCTGTTCGTCAAAGACTTCGCAGCAGGGCATGGAGATGACACGGGCTTTTACGCCTTCCTCAGCCAGTTTGGCGGCTGCCTCAAGGCAGAGGCTGACTTCGGAACCTGTGGCCATCAGCAGCAGCTGCGGCTCGCCTGCGCAGTCCTGCACTATATAGCCGCCCTTTTCAATGCCGGCATTTTCTGCCTTTTCAATATAGGGCAGGCCCTGGCGTGACAGGGAGAGGCAGGTCGGGCCGTTGTTTTCAAGCGCAAACTTCCAGGCATAGGCACATTCCTCGCTGTCGCAGGGACGCCACAGCTTGCAGCCAGGGATGGAGCGCAGCATGACAAGCTGCTCTACGGGCTGATGGGTGGGACCGTCCTCGCCAACGGCGTAGGAGTCATGCGTCAGCACCCAGCACACTTTAAGGTGCATGAGGCTGGCCAGGCGGATGGCGTGCTTGGCATAGTCGGAAAAGACCATGAAGGTGCCGGCATAGGGAATGAGTCCTCCATGGACGGCCATGCCGTTCATGATGCAGCCCATGCCGAATTCGCGCACGCCGTAGCAGATATAGTTGCCGCTGTAGTCAGCGGGATTCATAACGACGGAAGAAGGAGTCTTGGTTCCCACAGATCCGGAGAGGTCGGCAGATCCCCCCATGAGCTCGGGAATGGCTGGAACCAGGGCAGAAAGGACATTTTTGGAAGCTACGCGGGTGGCAACCTTTGCCTTTGCCGACCGGGCTTCTGCCAGGAAGGAAGAGAGGGCCTTGTCCATGGCTTCAGGAAGCTTTCCTTCCATGCGGCGCTCAAATTCCTTTGCAAGATCAGGAAAGGCTTTTTTGTACGCATCAAAAGAGGCGTTCCAGTCTGCTTCAGCCTTTGCACCCTGCTTTCTGGCATCCCAGGCAGCACGGACGGCATCGGAAACAAAGAAAGGCTCGGTGCTGCATCCAAGGGCTTCCTTGGTCTGTTCTGCCATTTCAGGGCCTAAGGGGGAGCCGTGGCATTTTTCGGAATCCTGCCTCGGGGAGCCGAAGCCTATATGCGTGCGGCAGATGATGAGGCTGGGGCGTTCCGTGTCGGCCTTTGCACAGGCTATGGCCTTGTCCAGCGCATCGGCATCATGGCCGTCTATGGGGCCTATGACCTGCCAGTTGAGGGCCAGGTAGCGCGCCCTGACGTCTTCTGAGAACCAGCCTTCCACCTTGCCGTCGATGGAGATGCCGTTGTCATCGTACAGGGCGATAAGCTTGCCCAGCTTCCAGGTGCCTGCCAGGGAGCATGCTTCGTTGCTGACGCCTTCCATAAGGCACCCGTCTCCCAGAAAGACATAGGTGTGGTGGTTGACGATTTCGTGTCCGGGACGGTTAAATTCCTTTGCAAGGCAGGCTTCGGCCAGGGCCATGCCCACGGCAGAGGCAATGCCGGAGCCAAGAGGTCCTGTTGTAATGTCAACGCCCTTTGTATGCCCGTGCTCGGGATGGCCAGGTGTACGCGAGGCCCACTGGCGGAAATCGCGCAGGTCGTCGAGGCTTAAGTCGTACCCTGTCAGATGCAGAAGGGAATAGAGCAGCATGGAGGCATGCCCGTTGGACAGCACAAAGCGGTCGCGGTCAGCCCAGTCGGGATTGGCGGGGTTGTGGCGCAAATTGTGGCGCCATAATGCCTCGGCCATGTCGGCCATGCCCAGCGGGGCACCCGGATGGCCTGAATTGGCTTTGTCTATGGCATCAATGGCAAGGGTTCGTATGGCATTGGCACATTCTCGGCGGGTTACTTCCATGACCTGTTCCTTCTCTATACAAGTGCAAAGCGGGATTTCCACTGCGAACACACGGAGGCCGCTTCCCTGTGCGACTCACCGGCAGCATTCGTAAAACTTTCAAGCCTCTGCCTGTAGGGCGGATGGCGGAAGAAAGCAGAGCCTGAGACAAAAATATCGGCACCGCATTGTACAAGCTGTCCGATATTTTCGGGACATACTCCGCCGTCTACCTGGACGGGAATATGCTTTCCGCCGTATTGATCCAGCAGCTGGCGGACTGCCCTGATCTTGTCTTCCACCATGGGCAGGAATTTTTGCCCGGAAAATCCGGGGTTGACGCTCATGAGCAGCACCATGTCCATATCCGGGACAAGCCAGCGCAGGGCGCTGATGTCCGTAGAGGGATTGAGTGCCACGCCGCAGCGCATGCCAAGCTCGTGTATGCGTGCAAGGCAGCGCTCAAGATGCGTTTCTGCCTCCATGTGCACTACAAGCATGTCGGCCCCGGCTTTGGCAAAGTCTTCCAGGTAGCGTGACGGGCTTTCAATCATGAGGTGGACGTCAAAAAAGAGGCCGGACATTTTGCGCAGGGAAGAAATGACTGGTGTCCCGAAAGTGATATTGGGTGCGAACATGCCGTCTATGACGTCAAGGTGCAGCCATGGAACGCCGGCCGATGCCAGGGCATGGCATTCTGTGCCAAGCTCGCAAAAGTTTGCGGATAGAAGCGACGGAGATAAGATCACGACATGGACTCCTGTACATTTTGCCCGTTTTCAGCGGGAGTGTTTTCTGCATGCTGCTGCATGACCGGATGCGTACCGCAGGCTTTGCAGAGAGTATCCCTGATCAGGCGCAGCTCCCCTGCAATGCTGCCAATAAGAACGCTGTCCACTTCACGCCTTTTTAGTTGATTTTCCCTGCGCCGGGTGGCCAGTTCCCTGTGGCGTTCCTGAAGTTTCTCGGCACGTGCCATTTGTTCCAGCTTCTCCTGCTCTGAAAGAGCCTTGTAACTGGACGTCCTGGTTAAGGCCAGCCTTGCCCCCTCAATGGTCAGCCCGCGCACATAGAGCAGATCCTTTATGCGCTTAAGCAGCTCTATGTGTTCATCCGTATAGGTGCGCTGGCCGTTTTTGCCACGCTCAGGTACAAGCCCAGGAAATTCTGTTTCCCAGTAGCGCAGAACGGATGGTCTGACCTGCAGCATGGAGGCAACTTTTCCGATGCGGTAGCGTCTTGTCATAACAGTCATCATCCTGTCTCCGGTTCGGGAAAGAGGATACCTGGCAGGCCTTTTTAGGGGCTGGAAACCGAAGCAAAGGCGAGGTTACCTCTTCAATGCGCAATATCCAGACAATGCCATTTTTCAGGGCATTCGTCCACAGCACGAATTTTGAACAGGGCAGGATGCCGGCCGGGCGAACAAAAAGGGCACGGCTTTAAGCCGTGCCCTTATAAATATCCTTTTAGACGTGGACGCCAAGCTTCTTTTCAAGCATGGCCACTATGCGGTCCCGTTCCTTGTCGGCATCCGCATCCTTGAGCGTTTTCTGCGCATGGCGGAAAGTCAGGCGGAAGGTGAGATTCCTGGTAGACTTGTCTTCCGGAACAAAGAGGTCCACCAGCACGGCATCCTCAAGCAGTTCCGAACGCTTTTCAAAAATAGCATCCAGAACAGTCTGGGCTTTCATGGCCGGGTCGCAGAGAACGGTAATGTCGCGGCGTACTGCCGGGAAAACCGCAAGGTTCTTAAACTGGAAGACAGCCTCGTCGGACAGTTTGCGCAATACTTCCAGATTGTATTCTGCCATCCACACAGGCCATCTGGCTTCATATTCCTTGGCAATGGCCGGACGCACGCGCCCCATGCAGCCGATGACAGTCTTGTTGACAGAAACCTCGACAGCCGGAACCAGGTAGGGGTGCGATTCAAGCATGCGCACTTCCATGTCTTTGAGATTCAGGAAGCGCATCAGGTGCTCGGTGATGCCCTTGAGATCCAGGTAGTCAAGCTCGCCGTCCTTTTGCGGCCAGTCATTGTCAAAGCGGCGGCCGGAAAGAACGATGCCCAGCATGCCTGTTTCCCTGGCTGTTGTGTAGGATGCCTCGTCCTTGTGGAAGACATTGGCAATTTCAAAGAGCCGTGCAGCCACAGCTCCCTGGCGCATATTGGTGCTGAGGGAGTGAAGCAGGCCGGGGGCCAGGACCGTGCGCAGCACGTCCTGATCGGACGAGAGCGGGTTCATGACCGTGATGCGCTCTTCAACGGGCTGGCCCAGCAGGTCAAGCTCCTTTGAGCCCACAAAGCTGTAGTTGATGACTTCGTTGAGCCCCATGCCGCTGCCCCACCTGCGCAGGCGGTCACAGAAGGCATAGGTTGTTTCGGGAGCGCTGACGTCGGCTATGTCGCGCACGATAGGAGGCAGGACGGGCTTGATTCTGTCCATGCCGTAGTATCTGGCCACTTCTTCAATAAGGTCGCATTCCCTGGTGACATCGGGGCGCCAGCTGGGCTGGGTAACTTCCCATGCATCCCCGGCTTCCTTAATATCGCAGCCCAGGCCGCCCAGAATCTTTTTGCTGAATTCTGTCCCGGGATCCTCGCCAAGGAGGCTGGCACAGCGTGCGGGACGGTAGCTGATTTTTGCGGGCACAAAGGGGGCAGGCTCGCTGGCGCAGAGATTGTCGGAGACAACGCCGCCTGCAAGTTCCTGCATCATGGCGCAGGCACGATCCAGGCACCATTTGGCATGATTCTGGTCAACGCCTCTTTCAAAGCGGAAGGATGCCTCGGAGTGCAGGTTCTGCCTTCTGGCTGTTCCCCTGATGGTGGCAGGATGGAAAATGGCTGATTCCAGGAAGACTGCCTGGCTTTTGTCCGTAATTTCGGACGACATGCCGCCCATAACGCCGGCAAGGGCAACGGGCCCCTCTGCATCACGGATGGTGAGATCCTTTGAGCACAGCGTCCTTTCCTGGCCGTCAAGAGTGGTGAAGCGCTCGCCTTCGCCAGCCCTGTCCACAATGATGCGTCCGCCTTTCAGCTGGCCCAGGTCAAAGGAATGCAGGGGCTGGCCGCATTCCATAAGAATGTAGTTGGTAATGTCAACGACATTGGAGATGGCCCTTATCCCGGCTGCATGCAGGCGGTAGCGCAGCTTTATGGGGCTTGGCGCTATTTTGACATTGGTGATGACGCGGCCAAGGTAGCAGGGGCAGAGTGCCGGGTCTGCGATATCAATGGCAGGATGCGCTATATCAATGTGTTCCAGTGCAAGCGGTCTGTCAGCCACGGTCATGGGAAGATTGAAGGCAAGGGCCACTTCGCGGGCAAGGCCGATAACAGAGAGGCAGTCTGCCCTGTTGGGTGTGATGTCTATGTCGAGGACGTCCTTGTCCAGATCCAGGGCATCGACAAGCTTGTCGCCGGCTTTGAGGGTATCCGGCAGAACCAGGATGCCGTCATGGTTGTCGCTGAGCCCCATTTCGCGCTCTGAGCAGATCATGCCGAAGGACGGCTCGCCGCGCAGCTTGGCTTTCTTGATGACAATGCCGCCGGGCAGCGTGCTGCCCACCAGGGCCACGGCCACGGTCTGGCCGGCACGTACATTGGGAGCGCCGCAGACAATGGGCAACAGTTCTTCCTGGCCTGCATCCACCTTGCAGATATGCATATGATCGGAATTGGGATGCGGATCACAGGTAATGACCTTGCCTACCACAATGGAAGATATCTCCGCAAAGGGATGGACAATTTCCTCAAGCTCAAGACCAAGCATTGTCAGCCGGTCGGCCAGTTCCTCGGCTGTTCCCTCGTAGGGGACAAATTCTCGTAACCAGGAAAGAGACAGCAGCATATGTCGTCACCTTGACGCTTGGGAGCGTCATCAAAAAAGTCGGAAGCTTAAGGATGAGGCAGCGTGGTCTTTACCAGACCGGCCTTTCATCCTTTATGTCTGGCAGAGGGCGTTCCGGTTCCTTGTAGCCGCCATAGGCACCTGCAGGCAGGCGCTTTTTTGCCTTTTTTTCGGGTTCCTCGCCTGTGATGGCATTGCCATAGGCATCCGGAACGGCCCCGATGGGAGCAATTTTGCGGCCCTTGTTGGGCTCGCCGGGCATCTCCATCCCTGTCTGCGGCGGTGAAGGCGATGAAGACATGTTTCTGGCTGCCTCGGCCTCATCCATATTAAGAAGCAGGAAGGAGGCGGCAGCAAGGAACCATGCCAGGACTAAGGAACGCTTTTTCATGATTTAGGCAAACTGGCGCAGGAAGCGCCCGTCGTTCTCAAAGAACATGCGCAGGTCGCCAAGTCCGTATGTCAGCATGGCAACGCGCTCGACGCCCACGCCGAAGGCAAAGCCCGTGATGTCCTGGGGATAGCCGACATAGTTGTATACGGCTGGATCGACCATGCCGCAGCCAAGAATTTCAAGCCAGCCTGTTCCTTTGCAGACGCGGCAGGGTGTGCCGTTGGCGTGTCCCTTGCCCTTGCACAGGCAGCAGGAAATGTCCACTTCTGCAGACGGCTCAGTGAAGGGGAAAAAGCTGGGACGGAAGCGCACCTTGGTCTCGGCCCCGAACATGGCCTGGCTGAAGGCTGTGAGAATGCCGCGCAGATGGGCCATGGTCACGTTTTCGCCGACCATAAGTCCCTCTACCTGATGGAACATGGGCGTATGGGTGACATCGGAGTCGCGGCGGTAGACCTTGCCAGGCGCTACGATGGCCACGGGCGGACGGCGCTTTTCCATGGTATGCACCTGCACTGCCGATGTCTGCGTGCGCAGCACAACCTTGTCCTGCAGGTACAGTGTGTCCTGCATGTCGCGGGCAGGATGCTCGGGCGGCAGGTTGAGTGCTTCAAAATTGTAGTAGTCTGTCTCGACTTCCGGACCGCTTTCTATGTCAAAGCCCAGCGACTGGAAGGTGGAGCAGATTTTCTCCATGGTCAGCGTAATGGGATGCCTTGAGCCTTCCCAGGGGCGGCGTCCGGGCAGTGTAGGGTCAAAGCCCTTTAAGAATTTCTCTTCCGCATCAGCGAGGAGGCGTTCCTTGCGTGCATCAAACAGGGTGGTGAGCTTTCCCTTGACTTCATTGGCACATTTGCCCGCCTTGGGGCGGTCCGCCGCATCAAGAGAGGGCAGTGTGCTCATGATGGCAGCAAGGCGGCCCTTGCGGCCTAAAAATTCGACGCGCAGCGCTTCGAGATCCTCGGATGAGGCAACCTCGGCCAGCCCTTTTTCCAATTCTGGGGCCAGCTGTTCCAGAGCAGAGATCACATCCATGGGATACCATCCGGCCGGTGTTCCGGCTTTTTTCACTTCAGAGGAATACAGAAAAGAAAAAAAAGGAGACGGGATGGCTGTCCTCGTCTCCTTTTTTGCATAAAAAGAAAAACTACTTGAGGGACGCTTTTGCCTTCTCGACCAGAGCGGCAAAATCATCTTTGTGGAATACGGCGAGGTCAGCCAGGACCTTTCTGTCCAGTTCGATGCCGGCGGTTTTCAGGCCGTGCATGAAGCGGCTGTAGCTCAGGCCGCTGATACGGGCACCTGCGTTGATACGCAGAATCCAGAGCTGGCGGAAATCGCGCCTGCGCTGCTTGCGGCCCTCAAAAGAGTTCTGCATTGAGCGCTCAACGGCCTCGCGCGCGGTGCGGTACAGGCGATGACGGGCACCACGGAAGCCTTTGGCGGCATCAAGAAATTTTTTGTGCCTGCGATGTGCGGCAAGACCTCTCTTAACACGCATGGGGTGTATCCTCCTTCAGTCCTGATCAAGGCGTAGGTCTGAGCCCGTCAGGCTGGTAGATGGCAGTTCTGCCACTATAAGCGGCAGATGCCAGCAAAGAAATTAACCGTTGGGAAGCAGATGGCGGACTGCCTTGAGATTGGCAGAATCAACCACTGTGGGCTGGCCCAGGCGCATTTTGCGGCCGGGAGCCTTCTTGGTCAGAATGTGGCGCAGGTTCTGGCGGCGACGGCGGTAGGAGCCGTTCTTGGCCAGCTCGAAGCGCTTGGCGGCAGAGCGCCTTGTTTTGATCTTCGGCATTTCGAGACCTCTCCGTAATGATATCTTCCCCCGGAAAGGGGAACAAGTGAGCTTGCCTTAAAAAAAGGCCGTTGGCAAGCTCTATTTCTTAGGCACAATCAGCATCTGCAGGGTGCGGCCTTCTGCACGTGGTTCCTGCTCAATTTTGGCAACATCCTCAAGGTCTTTCATGAAGCGCTCAAGGATATCCACGCCGCGGTCCTTGTGGACGATTTCGCGGCCGCGGAAGAACACGGTTACCTTACAGCGGGCGCCATCCTCAAGGAAACGCCTGACGTGCCGCAGTTTGGTTTCGTAGTCATGGTCGTCTGTCTTGGGACGGACCTTGATTTCCTTGACCTGGACAACAGTCTGCCTCTTTTTGGCATCCTGGCGTTTCTTCTGCTGCTCGTACTTGTACTTGCCGTAGTCAATTATACGGCAGACGGGCGGCTCAGAATTTGACGATACTTCAACAAGATCACATCCCACCTCGCGTGCCTGTGCAATGGCATCGTTGCGGGACATGATTCCAAGTTGTTCTCCCTCTACGCCGATAACGCGCACCTCCCGTGCGTGTATCAGTTCATTGCGGCGCACGCCGTTGTCAGGCATGCGTCTGCCACGGGGCTTGATATTAGGCGAAGCTATAGCTCATTCCTCCCTGTATGAATGGTTTTTCCGCTTCGGTCCTGATCAGTTCGATCGTCTCCTCCACGGTTTTCATGCCCAGGTTCTCTCCGGTACGCAGGCGGATACTGACAGTGCCGCTCTGCGCCTCCTTCTCACCGACTACCAGCATGAAGGGGACTTTGGCAACCTGTGCTTCACGCACCTTGAAGCCAAGTTTTTCATTGCGGTCATCCGTGCTGATACGGATGCCGCTGGCGGTAAATTTGCGTTCCATTTCTTTGGCCGCGTCATTGGCCGCGTCCGTGACAGTCAGTATTCTGGCCTGCTCGGGGGCAAGCCAGACAGGCATGGCGCCTGCATACTGCTCGATAAGGACGCCTATGAAGCGCTCCACTGAGCCCATGATGGCACGATGCACCATGACAGGGCGGTGACGCTCGCCGTCCTGGCCGACATAGGTCAGGTCAAAGCGTTCGGGAAGCGTGAAGTCAACCTGGATGGTTGAACACTGCCACTCGCGGCCGATGCAGTCCAGAAGCTTGACGTCAATCTTGGGACCGTAGAAGGCACCGTCGCCTTCATTGATTGCATAGGGAAGGTTTTCCTTCTCCACGGCCTTGATAAGGGCATTTGTAGCCAGCTCCCAGGCCTCGTCGGTACCAATGCTGTCTTCCGGACGGGTGGAAATTTCGATTTTGTACTTGAAGTCAAACAGCTTCATGAGGTCCTGAATCAGGCGGATGACGCTGATGATTTCGCCTTCGAGCTGCTCGGGCGTGCACAGGATATGGGCATCATCCTGCGTAAACTGGCGCACGCGCAGAAGGCCGTGCAGGACGCCGCTTTTTTCATGGCGGTGCACAAGGCCGAGCTCGAACATGCGCACGGGCATGTCGCGGTAGGAATGCACTGAATTGCCGTACATGAGCATGTGGCCAATGCAGTTCATGGGCTTGATGCCGTACATCTCTTCATCAATCTTGGTGAAGTACATGTTTTCCCTGTAATGGTCATAGTGCCCGGACTGCTTCCATGTTTCCTGGCGCAGCAGCTGCGGTCCCTGCACGATCTGGTAGCCGCGCTTCAGATGCTCGCGCTTCCAGAAGTCTTCCAGGATGGTGCGGATGAGCATGCCCTTGGGCAGCCAGAACACCATGCCGGGAGCAACGTGCTCAAAGAAGGTAAAGAGGCCCAGCTCGCGGCCCAGCTTGCGGTGATCGCGGCGTTTTGCCTCTTCAAGCTGGTGCAGGTAGTCCTTGAGTGATTTTTCATCGGCAAAGGCTGTGCCGTAGATGCGGGACAGCATGCGGTTCTTTTCGTCGCCGCGCCAGTAGGCGCCGGCACAGGACAGAAGATGCACATGCTGGCAGAAGCCTGTATGAGGCACGTGGGGGCCGCGGCACAAGTCTGTAAAGTCGCCTTCCTGGTACAGGGAAACAGTGTCCGCACCAAGGTCGTTGATGATTTCTACCTTGTACTTTTCGCCCATGCCCTCAAACTTTTTGACGGCTTCGGCGCTGCTCAGCGTGGAACGCACAAAGGGAAGGCGCTCCTGGCAGATCTTTTTCATCTCTGCCTCGATCTTTTCCAGATCGTCCTGGCTGAAGGGCGTCTCCACGTCAAAGTCATAGTAGAAGCCATTGTCGATGGCAGGTCCTATGGTTACCAGAGCCTTTGGGAAAAGCCTTTTGACTGCCAGTGCCATAACATGGGCAGCGGAGTGGCGTATAATCTGGGTTCCCTCGGCAGTGTCAGCAAAAATGGGCAGTATCTCCTCAGTTCCGGCGGGTACGGGAACTGAAAGATCGTACTGGGCGCCGTTGATGCTGGCGGCGACAACAGCCTTGAATTTTTTGCCACTTAAGGCTGCCTTCAGTGCCGAGGCTATGTCGGCATTTTCGGCTACTGAGACAACCTGTCCTTCAATACGGACATCCATAGGGAAACCTCTGTTGCGCAAAACAAAAAAGAAAAAAATAAGGATGGGGAGGCGATTGACCTCCCCATCCTGCATAATATTTTTGAAGGGCGGTTGGCGTGCGCCGCCTTTCGCCACCGGTAGAACCGGGAATTTTCATTTGGTAGGAACGAACAGACTTGAACTGTTGACCTCTTCCGTGTCAAGGAAGCGCTCTAGCCACCTGAGCTACGCTCCTAAGAATTAGGACAGGAATTCGTATATGCTTCCCGACGCAGGTAGTCAAGAAAAAATTTCAAAAAATTTGTTTCTTTGCCCTGCCTGCCGGCAAACAGCCTTATTTTTGCTCTTCAAGCCATGCGGCAAAAGCTGTCCTGGCCCTCTGGGCATACCATTCCTTGCGTTCCTTTTTGGGAATGCGTTCCAACGGGGCAGGCATGAGGCCAAAGTGGGCATTGCTTGGCTGGAAGTGCTTTGCCTCGGTTTCAAGATGCCCCAGCAGGGCGCCCAGTGCCGTTGTCAGCGGAGGATGGGCCAGTGTCTTGCCCTGAATGCGGCTCAAAATCTCCCTGGCTACCCAGTGCCCGTGGGCTGCGGACTCCACATAGCCTTCGACGCCGGAGATTTGTCCGGCAAGATAAATATGAGGTCTGGCCTTCAGGCTTGAATCCTCGTTTAAGACTTTTGGCGCATTGACGTAGGTATTGCGGTGCATGCTCCCCAGGCGCACGAATTCTGCCTTTTCCAGTCCGGGCACAAGCCTGAAGACCCTGCCCTGTTCCGAATAGGTCAGCTTTGTCTGGCAGCCCACCAGGTTGTAGGCTTCATTGTTGAGGCTTTCGCTGCGCAGCTGCAAAACGGCCCAGGGGCGCCTTCCTGTCCTTGGATCCGTGAAGCCGACCGGTTTCAAAGGCCCGAAGGACAAGGTTTTGGGCCCGCGCTCGGCCAGGGCTTCTATGGGCATGCAGCCCTCGAAGTGCTTTTCCTTTTCAAACTCATGGCCGTGCACTTTTTCTGCAGAGAGCAGGGCCTCGTAGAAGACAGTGTACTCTTCCTTGTTCATGGGGCAGTTGAGATAGTCCCCTTCATCTGCACCGTCTGCTGTACCGTCTGCTGTCCCGTTCTCTTCCTTATGTTCGTCGCCATATCTTGAGCCGCGGAAAATTATATTCATGTCGAGCGAATGGGCCCAGACAATGGGGGCAATGGCATCGTAAAAATAGCAGTGCCCGACGCCGATTGCTTCCTGCAGGCTGTCTGCGAGAGATGGGGTTGCCAGGGGGCCTGCTGCCAGGACAATGTAGTCAAAGCCGTGCAGCCGTTCGTCGTCCAGGGAAGGTATGGCTTCTTCCTTAATGGTTATAAGCGGATTTTCCCTGACTGCCTTTGTGACCCTTTCTGCAAAGAGCGTCCTGTCAACGGCCAGGGCCTTGCCAGCCGGGACCCTGGTGGCATCAGCATCAGCCATGAAGGGGCTTTCCAGATCCCGCAGTTCCTGCTTGAGCAGGCCTATGCCGCTGGCAAGGGCGTCCGATCGCAGGGAATTGGAGCAGACAAGCTCGGAAAAGCTGTCGCTGACGTGGGCTTCTGACTTAAGATGCGGCTTCATCTCAAACAGGGTGACAGCAGTATTGTGGGCGGCAAGCACCCTGGCGCATTCGCATCCGGCAAGGCCGGCGCCGATGATGGCTATAGACGGCATGTCTTCTCCAAAGAAGTGACGATACAGGAATACATCAATTGTATGATCAGCGATCTGCCGCTGTTTTGCCGGCAGACAAGCCGGACGCAGCAGGCGCTGCCTCTCAGGGCATTTAAGCGGGAAAGGCGGATTTGGGGGTATCATATGAAAACAGGATGTGCAAACAGGGCAGCAACAGCGCCCTGAAACGGGTTCGGATTATGCTCTTGAAAACGGCCGCAAGGCGGACAGGAAGCGGCCGCATTGTACGATGCATGCACTGATTCCCTCTTGCACGACGTATGCAATATGGATAAGGTGACACCTCATGATCCGCTGAGCGCCCATATCATGCTCCGGATGAGCGTGCCCGTTGGGACGGGCAGTGTGGCTGGCAGTTTTGCCCAGCCTTTTTATTTTTTTATTTTTTGCGGGAGAAAGCATGGGTTTAACGCATCCTTCCCCGGTACATGTCAATGTCGCTTTTGCCAGTGACAGGGCACGCACCCTGTATGCAGGACAGCTAGGGCCTGCGACC
This sequence comes from Odoribacter splanchnicus, assembly GCA_963648625.1. Taxonomy (GTDB): domain Bacteria; phylum Desulfobacterota; class Desulfovibrionia; order Desulfovibrionales; family Desulfovibrionaceae; genus Desulfovibrio. The sequence goes on along the minus strand of CAVJEZ010000004.1, from coordinate 1,802 downwards.
TTGCTCTCTGTAGGGACAGACCTTAAGGCCTGCCTGGATGGAGAGGAACTTCTCTTGCAGCCTGGCGAAAGGCACGCCGTCAGAACCGGCCTGCGCATACAGCCGCTTGAGCCTGGCTGGGCCGGCATAGTCAGTTCCCGCAGCGGGCTCGGAGCCAGGGACGGCGTTGTCGTTGCCCAGGGACTGGGACTGATAGATCCTGACTATACCGGAGAAATTATTGTCTATTTGCTGAATACCGCCAGGGAGGTCCGACGAATCGGGAATGGCGAGCGCATAGCGCAGCTGTTCTTTGTTCCCTATGGTTACCCTTCTTTCAGCGAGGCGGATGATCTTAATCCGACCGAAAGGGGAGACGGGGGATTCGGACACACAGGGCGTTAAAAGCCCCCAACTTGGACGGAGAAAAAAATGTCACAGGCTTTTGAGACAATCAAAAATAACGATATCAGCCACGTCATGCAGAGCTATGGCAGGTATCCCGTTGCCCTGCACAGCGGGCACAATGCCCATGTCACTGACGTGGACGGCAAAGAGTATGTTGACCTTCTGGCAGGCATAGCTGTCTGTGGGCTGGGACACTGCAATGACGAGCTGTGCGCCGAACTGGAAAAGCAGGCGCACACCATCTGGCATACCAGCAACCTTTTCTATCAGGAACCGCAGCCCGAGCTGGCCAGGCGCCTGGAAGAGACTGCGCATTTTGGCAAGGCCTTTTTCTGCAATTCCGGCGCCGAAGCCAATGAAGCCCTGATCAAGCTTGCCAGAAGGTACATGACAAGGGTGCTTGGCAAAGAGGACGCATACGAAATCATCACCCTTTCCGGATGCTTCCACGGCCGCACCCTTGGCACGCTGGCAGCAACAGGCCGTCCCGGTCTTATGGACGGCTTTACTCCGGTAGCCGGAGGCTTTAAGCAGGTGCCTGCCGGTGACCTGGATGCCCTCAAAAAAGCCATGAGCGACAAAACCTGCGCTGTCCTGCTCGAAGTTGTGCAGGGCGAAGGCGGTGTTATTCCGCTTCCTGCCGACTATGTGCAGGCTGTCGAGGCCCTCTGCCATGAAAAGGGCGTCCTTTTCTGCTGCGACGAAGTGCAGGCCGGCATGTGCCGTACCGGACGCTTCTGGGCTTTCCAGACATGCGATGTAAAGCCCGATATCATTTCTGTTGCCAAGTCTCTTGCCAACGGCCTGCCCATGGGTGCCATCCTGGCCACGGACGAGGTAGCCAGGGCCTTTGTGCCCGGCTCCCACGCCACCACCTTTGGCGGGTCTCCCCTGGTTGCAGCCGTCGCCGCCAAGACCGTGGAAATAATGGTGCGCGACAATCTTGCCGCAAGGGCTGAAAAGCTTGGTAATGCCCTGATGGATCGGGCCAGGGCCTATATGGCTTCCAACCCCGGCAAGATCAGGGAAGTGCGCGGCAAAGGACTTTTTATCGGCATTGAGCTTACCGGCCCTGCCAAGAGTGTTTGGGAAGAGCTTCTGAAACGCGGCTTTATCTGCAACCTCTGCCATGAGGTCACCCTGCGCCTGCTTCCGCCCCTGACAATAGCGGAAGAAGATCTTTCTGCCTTTATGGATGCCCTTGAGGATATTTTGGCATCGTACAAGGCCTAAAACTGTAAGCTCATACAGGGCATTGAAAAATTTTTTAGCGCCGTGCAGTTTTCCCATATGGGAAAATTGTACGGCGCTATATGAAAACTGGCGGTGTGCGTGGTGGAAGTTCAGCCAGGAAGGCGGGAAAAAAGAGCCTTCAGGCTTCCTTGCATGGCACCCTTTTTTACTGGAAAAATCAC
>CAVJEZ010000003.1:0-32572 GCA_963648625.1 Odoribacter splanchnicus | reverse complement strand
TGCTGTCAAAGCATCATGAAATCGGCAGCGAATACCAGATTATGCTCAGCCGCGATGAAAAGGCCATTGACCACCTGCTGCTTACCGTGGAACGCGCAGCAGGACAGAGCAGCGACATCGACGAGCCCCTGGCACGCGCCATCGAAAAAGACATGCGCCTGCAGCTTATGGTGCGCCTTGAAGTGGCCATTACCGATCCCTCCACGCTGCCCAGGACATTCAGCAAGTCCAAGCGCGTTGTGGATAACCGCCACTAATAATGGACAGGAACTACCACAAGGCTTCCTCTGCCGGGCAGAACGCCAGGCAGCGCAAAGGACAGTTCCTCGGGCAGCATGAAAGACAGCATGAAAGGGGGCAGGAAAAGGGTCACGGCCGCCGCCTGCACGGCCTGGGCGAGGATCCCGGCCTTGCCCCTCTGCTGGCCAGGCTTTCAGCGGAGCATCTGTCCGATAAAGATCTTCCCGCAGAAGATTTCAGCGTCCAGATTGCCCCCAGGGGGCTCATGGGCCCCCTGCTTGAAGAACTGGGCCCGAGGGCCCTGGCTGTCCGGGGCCGTGCTGTCCTTGCAAAGGGAACAAAGCCTGCCTGCTGGGCACAGAATGTCTGGACCGCCCCGTTCTGGCTGCCTGTGAGCTCCATCAGTGATGCGGCCAGGAAGCTGGCAGAGCGGCAGCGCAACTGGCGTGCCCACCTGGATTTTGAAAGCGGACTCAACCGCAGGGCAACGCTGATAGAGCAGGCCCTGCCGCATATCTCGTCAAAGCCGTTCTGCTACGGACAGCCTGCCCCCAAAGCCCCTCTGGGTGCCTATCTTCTGTGGCGGCCGGACATGATTCTGGCATCGTGCAGCACCACGTCCCCCTTTGCCGACGGGGAAGTCCGCTTTGAGGAAAACAGGACGGTTCCGCCGGGACGGGCCTATCTCAAGCTCTGGGAAGCCTTTACCCTTCTTGGCAAAAAGCCCGGGGCAGATGATCTCTGCATAGAGCTTGGCGCCGCTCCCGGAAGCTGGACCTGGGTGCTTGCCCAGACAGGATGCCATATTTTCTCACTGGACAAGGCTCCCCTGGCTGATCATATCGCCTGCCTCCCAAATGTGGAGCACTGCATTGGCAGCGGCTTTGCCCTGACACCGGACCTGGCTGGCAGGGCAGACTGGCTTTTTTCCGACATGATCTGCTATCCCGAACGCCTCTTTTCCCTGGTCAGCCAGTGGATTGAGGCAAAGGCGATGAAGCGGGCCCTGTGTACCATCAAGTTCCAGTCCACGGCCGATCACGCAATGCTGTCCAGATTTCTGCAGCTGCCGGGATCCACGGTCAGGCACCTTTCCTGCAACAAGCACGAGCTCACCTGGTTCTGGGAAGACCCGGACTGCACGGATTCTGAAGAGACAGCGTGAATACAGACCAGGCAAAACTCCTCCTGAAAAACATGCCGGAACAAAAAGGCCCCTGTGCCGCATACAGCAGCACAGGAGCCTTTTTTCTGTCATTGCCTGTCCCGGGCTGACTCCCGGATGCTATTGCTCCGCAAGCCAGCGGTGAAAACGCAGCTCAGGCGTCAGTTCAGGATGGAAGGCCAGGGCCATAATGTTCTTCTGGCGTACAGCCACAGGATGCCCGTCCACAGTGGCCAGCACTTCAACACCGTTTCCTGTGTCCTGTACGACAGGAGCACGGATAAACACGGCCTGAACCGTAACCAAGCCTGTTTTGTCATCCCCGAATCCGGATACGGCAAGCTCCGTGCTGAAGCTGTCCGTCTGCCTGCCAAAGGCATTGCGCACAACGCTTATATCCAGGCAGCCTATGCGCGGCTGATCGGGGAATTCCGGCAATGTTTTCGCAAGCAGTATCATTCCGGCACACGTGCCGAGCACTGGCAGCCCTGACCGGCACAATGCCCGCACAGGCTCCATAAGCCCCTCTTCAACAAGAAGCCGGCCCATGACTGTGCTCTCACCGCCAGGAAGGACAAGGCCTTCTATGCCGTCCAGATCCTGCAGGGACCGTATTTCCCTGGCACAGGCCCCGCAGCGCTCAAGAGACAGGGCATGTTCCCTGAAATCGCCCTGCAAAGCCAGGACTCCGATACACCTGGCCATTACCAGCCCCGCTCCTGCATACGCTGCTCTGCAGGTATGGATGCGATATCAAGTCCGGGCATGGCCTCGCCAAGGCCGGCAGAAATTTCGGCCAGCAGCTTGTAATCCCTGTAATGCGTCACTGCGCTGACAATAGCACGGGCACGGGCTGCGGGATTGGAAGACTTGAAAATGCCCGAGCCCACAAAGACGCCGTCACAGCCCAGTTCCATCATCAGAGCGGCATCAGCAGGCGTGGCAATGCCGCCTGCAGCAAAGTTGACCACGGGCAGGCGTCCCATGGAACGTGTCTTCTGCACCAGTTCCAGAGGCGCATCATGCTCCTTGGCAAAACCGGCCACTTCTTCCTCAGGCAGAGCGCACAAGGCCCTGATTTCGCCAAGCACTATGCGGCAGTGGCGCACGGCTTCCACCACGTTGCCTGTACCGGGCTCGCCCTTGGTACGGATCATGGCTGCACCCTCGGCTATGCGGCGCAGGGCCTCGCCAAGATTGCGTGCACCGCACACAAAAGGAACCGAGAACTTGCGCTTGTCAATGTGGTAGCAGTCATCGGCAGGGGTGAGCACTTCGCTTTCGTCAATATAGTCAACGCCGAGGCTTTCCAGAATGCGCGCCTCGACAATGTGCCCTATGCGGACCTTTGCCATCACAGGAATGCTCACGGCCTTCATGATGCTGGTCACCCTGTCAGGATCCGCCATGCGGGCAACGCCTCCGGCCTTGCGGATATCCGAAGGCACGCGTTCCAGGGCCATGACTGCACAGGCTCCTGCCTTTTCGGCTATTACAGCCTGCTCAGGCGTCGTGACATCCATGATAACGCCGCCTTTAAGCATTTCAGCAAGACCGTCTTTAAGCAGGAAACTTCCCTTTTCCATATATTGTACCTCTCATTCAATGAATTCAGACTCGCAGCGGTTTCAGCCACAAAAAAAGGCTGTCCGTAATTTCCGCCTGATTCCTGCTTAATCAAGCCTGCAGGCCGTTGCAAAAGTTTTTGCAATATAGGTGACAATTTTCTTAGTCTGCAATACAATTTGTATTGTCACCATGACAATTATGTGCCCGGTAAAAGGACAGGGACATGGAAGAAATAAAAAGACTGTATGACGATTATCTGCGCCTGCATCCCAACATGACACGCCGGGCTGCCCTGGCGCAGGCTCTGGCCGACATGATCCATGACGGCACCCTGCAGGAAGGAGAGAGGCTGCCTACCCACCGCGATCTGGCCGGAATGCTCGGGGTAACCATAGGAACAGTGAGCCGTGCCTATGCGGAAACATGCCAGCGCAACCTGACCGAAGGCATTATCGGACGCGGTACATTTGTACGCAAATCCGTTCCCAATGTAGATGTATTTGCCCCACCCTTTCTCAGAACTGAAGCGCCTGCTACTGCGAAAAACAGCAATGCGCCTTTCTCTCCTGCCAGTCCTCTGGACATGAGCTTCATCACGCCATTCGAGCATCTGAATCCGCCGCTTGAACAGGCAGTGCGCAAACTGGCCGGCTGTGAAAACATCAATATGTTCGGCGGATACCAGCCACCGCAGGGCCTTTCCAGGCACCGGGAGGCAGGAGCCCTGTGGGCGGCGCGTTTCGGGCTGCCTGTGTCTCCGGACAATGTCCTGGTCTGTGCTGGCGCCCAGCATGCCCTGCTCACAGTCCTGGCTTCACTTTTCAATCCGGGCGACAGAATAGCAGCCGAACAGCTTACCTATCCTTTGCTGAAGCAGCTGTGCCAGCGTCTGCGCCTGCAGGTCACCCCGCTCCACATGGACAAAAACGGCATTTCCCCGCAGGCACTTGAAGCGGCATGCAGGACAAAGACTATCCGCGGGCTGTACCTTATGCCGTCATGCCACAACCCGACCCTCACGATGATTCCGGACTACAGGCGGCGGGAGATTGTCAGCATCTGCAGGCAGTACGATGTGGCCATCATCGAAGACGATGTTTATGCCCTGTCCATCGAACAGAGAATTCCGCCCCTGTCACGCCTGGCTCCGGAACGCAGCTGCTTTATAGCCTCAACCAGCGAGGCCCTGGGAGCCGGCCTGCGCATTGCCTATCTGTGTGCGCCGCAGGCCTGGCAGGCTGCCCTGGAACAGACAATTTCCTATACGATATCCATGGCTCCGCCTCTTATGGCCGAACTGGCAAGCCTCTGGATAGGAGACGGCACTGCAGACAGCGTTCTTGCTGCCAAACGTATGGCAGCCACGCAGGCCAATCTCCTGGCAAGGGAAAAACTGGACGGGTTTCCGCTTGAAACAAGGACCACCGGATTTTTCTGCTGGCTCAAGCTTCAGGCACAGCCCGGATCCTCAGCCGCATTTGCTGCCAGGGCCAGGGCAAAAGGAATACTTGTCGCCGACTCTTCCTGTTTTTCTGTCGGAGGCGTGATTCCGGAAGAAGGCGTCCGCCTGGCACTGGGCATCCGTGACCAGAATGTCCTGGCATCGGCTCTGGAAACGCTGGTGTCTGTATTGCAGGAAGGGTAGGACGGACTATTCTCCCCTGATCTGCATTTCGCTGTTATCGAGCCTGTTCTTTTCTCCCAGTACCAGGTTGCCAAAGAACTTGTACAGATAGTCAAAGTTGTAATAAATATTCAGGTTTACATTTTGATAATTGGCTCGCACAAGTGCATTGCGAAAATATTGTGCATGGGACTCAAACAATTCATTGTTTACATTAAAGCCAAATGTACACATGTATTTTATAATAAATACAGCTGTTGTTCGTGTGTTTCCTTCACAGAATGGATGGATTTGCCATATTCCTGAAGTAAATTTTGCAAGACGTTCTACTACTTTTCTTTTAGACAAGCCATTATAATTAAATTTCTTTTCAACTGAAAAATCATACTCAACTGTTTCTGTAATACTGTCAGCACGTCCGTAAATAACAGTATCGCCATTTAATATTGGCTCATTTTTAGTTATATCATAAGTTCTTATTTTCCCTGCAACAGAATCTTCAAATATTCCTGTAAACAAAAATTTATGAATAGAAAACAGTTCTGCCGGACTAAAAGAGAAAGCATGTGTGCTTAACAACTTTGCAATACGTGCAGAAACTTCATCAGCTTCCTTGTTATTGCATTCCTGTTCTGTCCTGGCAGGATGTTCTTTATAATACCTGCTGATACATTCCCCTGCTTCATCAACAGATATTCTTCCTTCAATGTTTTCTTTGGCAACTTCTATGAGATATTTTGAAGGAGTCAGATTATCAACCTGCTGCAAGCCTATGGCTGCGCCCCAGTTTTCAGCCTTCTTGTATTTTTCAGGTTCAGCCTGCTTTTTGTATTCTTCAAAGTAGCTCATGCAAACATCCATACCAAACTGCCGGATGCCGGTAGCTGCAGAAACCGGCACATGCAGAAAAGCTTGCCAACTGCGACATTTTCAGCATAGATAGTAAACACAAAAGAGACGGTGCACAAGAAAGCAAATTCTGCAACCGCCACTATAAATGACACAGCAGAAGATGCTGTCTTTATACGAGGAATCAGGGACTGGCATGACATTTACAATTGTCACTCTTAAAGAACAGGTTGCTGCAGGCGAAGACAGCATACGGCAGTTCAAGGCAAAAATTGACAACGCTGATTCCCTGGCTGCTGAAATGGCTGCCTTTGCAAATGCAAACGGCGGAGTCATTTTCATAGGAGTACAGGATAACGGTACCATTTCAGGCCTGAATCATCAGGAAGTACATGCTGTAAACCAGCTGATCAGCAACGTGGCCAGCCAGCATGTGCGCAGTCCTCTTGTGGTGCAGACGCAAAATATCCTCCTTGAAAACGGCAATGTGGTTATCGCCCTGACTGTTCCGGAGGGAATGGACAAACCGTATTTTGACAGAAAAGGCGTCATCTGGCTGAAGACAGGGTCAGACAAACGGCGCATCAATTCAAAGGAAGAATTACGACGTCTTTTTCAGCACACCAGCCAGTTCCATGCTGACGAACTTCCTGCGAATGCTGGCATAGACAAACTGGACAAGTTTCTGTTCCGTGATTTTCTAAAAAATAAGCATAACAGCAGTTTCCCAGATGCACCTGCTGAACAGCTACGGCTATTGCAAAATCTGAATCTGGCCGCCAGCAACGGAAATCTAAACTTGGCCGGAGTACTGCTGTTTGCCGAACAGCCGGAACTTATCTTCCCGCAGTTTGTGGTCAAAGGTGTCTGTTTTCCTGGAACAAAACTGAGCGCTGCAAACTATAAAGACAGTGAAGATTTTGAAGGTCCTCTCAGCAGGCTTTTCAAAGATGTCATGGCTTTTGTCATGCGCAATCTACATAAAGTGCAGGGCAATAACGGCGTTAATGCCCCAGGCACACCGGAAATACCAGAACAAGTCTTTGAGGAACTGCTGGTTAATGCTCTTGTGCACAGAGACTATCTTGTCAGTGCACCAATCAGGGTTTTCATCTTTGATGACCGCGTGGAAATTGCCAGTCCAGGCACACTCCCAAACAATCTGACTATAGACAAAATCAAAACCGGCAATTCAAATATCCGCAATCCTATCCTGGTTTCATATGCGGCCAAAGGACTGTTACCGTATCACGGCATCGGCTCTGGTATTCTGCGCGCCCTTGAAGCATGGCCGGATATTGATTTTGAAGATAACAGGGAGAGCCTGCTGTTTAAAGCCATTGTGTACAGAACACAGCGGACTGCACCGGAAATTGCACAAGACAAACAAGATTTGCACAATAAAAAAGCTGTTTCTGGTGCAAACAACTCGGATATTGCACCAGAAACAAAGAAATTGCACAATAAACAGACACTTTTTGGTGCAACCTTACCAGATATTGCACCAGAACTTTTAATTCTCCTTGAAAGTATTGCTGCTAACCCACACATAACAACGGCAGACCTCGCTCAGGCACTGAAAGTAAGCCGGCGGACAGTTTTGTACAGAATAAATATGCTTAAGGAAAAGGGGCTTTTACAGCGTATCGGCCCAAATAAAGGAGGACACTGGGAAATCATCCTGCAATAGCGACTATCCGGCAGTGCAGAAACGCATCACAACAGACTCTTTTGACCTCTTCTCTAGGAACAACTCAAAAAATCCAAGTCAAGTCAGGGACCAAATCCGAACTCATTCAATACAGCTACAAAAATCACGGGCTGATGCCATGAAGTTTGTTACAGTCACAGAAATTGCAAAGCAATGGGGAGTTTCAGAAAGGACAGTCAGAAAATACTGTGCGTGCGGCAGGATAAATGGTGCTTTTCTTGCAGGCAGCAAGTGGAACATCCCCACAAATGCGACCCGCCCCGGACTGTCCAGGAAAATTTGCCTGCACACGCTTCTGGATCGCCTTCAGTCCGAAAAGGAAGCCAGTCTTCCAGGCGGCATCTACCATCATGTCCAGATTAGCCTGACATACAGTTCAAACCACATGGAAGGCAGCCGCCTCACACATGAGCAGACCCGTTTCATATTTGAAACCAACACCATTATACCCGGTAAAGGACCAGTCAGCGTGGATGATATTCTTGAGACTTCCAGCCACTTCCGCTGTATCGACTGGGTCATCGACAATGCAAAACACACTCTCTGCGAGAAAGATATCAAACATCTGCATTATATCATGAAAAACGGAACCAGCGACAGCAGGAAAGCCTGGTTCTCTGTGGGAGAATACAAACGCCTGCAAAACGAGGTTGGAGACAGGACAACCACAGCACCGGAGCGCGTTGCAGAGGAGATTGCCTCTTTGCTTGCGGAATACAATGCCAAAACAGTTATGACAATCGAGGATCTCATTGACTTTCATGTCCGTTTTGAGCGGATTCATCCTTTCCAGGACGGCAACGGGCGTATCGGCAGGCTTATACTCTTCAAGGAATGCCTGCGCTGGTCAATCGTTCCCTTCATCATAGAGGACGATCTTAAGATTTTTTATTACAGGGGCCTCAGGGAGTGGGACAACATGCGTGGCTATCTTGTGGACACATGCCTCACTGCCCAGGACCGCTTCAAAAAGACGCTGGACTATTTCCGAATCAGGTATTGAAAAGCGCCTCACTGCCCGGTTTACAGCCCAAAGACAGGCTCAGGCAGCATACTGACAGACATACGGGACAATAAAAAAAGGCTTATGATTTTTATCATAAGCCTTGGAATTTTCTTGGTTGCGGGGGCAGGATTTGAACCTACGACCTTCGGGTTATGAGCCCGACGAGCTACCGAACTGCTCCACCCCGCGATGCGTTGATTCAAGGTATCTACACTTGATATAATTGGTTGTCAACCAATTTTTTGTCCTATTTCAAAAAAAACGAAAATTTATCCTGTACGCACAAGAGACAGCAGTGATCCTGGCCGGGTTCTTCAAACTCCTTTCCATTATTCAGCAAAAAGGCTCCCCGGCATTATGATTCTCCCAAAAAATGACGCAATTACAAGCTACAGGAGGGGAAAACGAGAATGCTTTTTTTGACTTCACACAGCCTTTCATGATAAAGGAGATGTTCTTTTGGAACAGACTGTACTGGACAGCTGTCTCCATAAAACACCCCTCTGTTTTGTTTTTGCCTTCCCCAAACGGAAAAGAAAACAAACAGAGTGCAAAACGGCTTCCTTACGCCAGCATCCCGGGATATGCACGTGCTTTCCTGTCCTGCATATCCCGTTAAACACAGGGACGACTATGCCTCCTAAAAAAAAGTCAAATGCCTTCCTGTACGCCGTCATCGCTCTGCTTTTCCTGGGCGGCGTCGGCTTTCTTGTTTTTCAGGGACTGCAGGAAAACAGCACGTATTTCCTCAATGTAGCTGAAGCAAAGGCACAGGATCCAGCCAAGCTGTCCAATGTCCGCCTCTTCGGAACTGTTGCCGGCGAAAATATCACCAGGCCTGAAAAAGGAACCGGTGTCAGCTTCACCCTTGAGGACCAGTTTGACAAAACAAACAGCATCCCCGTTGTCTATACAGGCATTGTTCCGGACACGTTCAAAGAAGGAGCCGAAGTGATTATAGAAGGCGACCTTGAAAAGAACGGCATTTTCCAGGCCAGGGTGCTCATGACAAAATGCCCGTCCAAATATCAGAAAGAGAACCGTTCCTGATAACAGCTTGTCCGGTTTCCATAATCAGGTTTGATGCATGTATTATTTTGCCTATTTTCTGCTGATTTTTGCTTTCATGGCCAGCATAGGATGTGCCGGCTTCGGGCTTATCCAGGCATGGAATGAAAAAACGACAGGACTGAAAGTACTCGAAAAGGTTAATTTCCTGATTACCCTGTGCTTTGCCCTGTCCTCTTCAATCCTGCTTTTTGCACTGGCAACGCACGACTACAGCCTTAACTACGTGGCTGGCTATACGGACAATGCGCTGGCCTATTTCTACTGTCTGGCGGCCTTCTGGGCCGGACAGCCCGGCTCCATGCTCTTCTGGGCACTTGCTGTTGCCATCATGGGCTCTGTTTTTGCCCTTACACGGGGGTACGCAGCTTGCCCGGAAAAGACGCGGCTGTGGTTCTGGATTTTCTTTTTCACCATTACCGGAGCCTTTGCCACCATGCTTGTCCTGTGGGGAAATCCCTTTCTTATGACAAGCCCCGCACCGGCTGACGGCTCGGGACTTAATCCCCTGCTGCAAAATCCGGGCATGATAATCCATCCTCCGCTTCTCTTCATAGGCTACGGCGGATTTGCCATTCCCTCATGCATGGCCCTGGCCCAGGCCGTTACAAGCCGTTCCGAAGATGCCAGGCCCTGGCATGAAACCACCAGGGGATTCTTTATCACAGCATGGTGCTTCCTCACGGCCGGCATTCTTCTTGGTGCCTGGTGGGCTTACATGGAACTTGGCTGGGGCGGCTACTGGGCCTGGGATCCCGTTGAAAATGCCTCCCTCATTCCCTGGCTCATTGCCACGGCCACGCTGCATACTGTCATTCTTGAAAAATCACGCAGCAAGCTTGTCCGCGTCAATATCTTCCTGATCAGCCTGACGACCATATCAGGATTTTTTGCCACCTACCTGGTGCGCAGCGGCGTCGTCAATTCCGTGCATGCCTACGGACAGGGGCCTGTGGGCACGCCTTTGCTGACATTTATCTTTTTCCTGTGCGCTGCGACAATTCTGGCCGTTTCCCTTTCAAAAAAGGGAGAGGGCGAGCTGGAAAATCCCTTTTCACGCGAAGGGGCGCTGTGCCTGACGGCACTCATACTGCTTGTTCTCGCCTTTATTATCCTCAACGGCACGATGTGGCCTGTGTTCAGCCGCCTGTGGAGCGATGTTCCTGTAGGCCTTGATGCAAAATTCTACAATGCGGTCTGCCTGCCCATAGGAACCCTGCTGCTCCTGCTTCTGGCCTTCTGCCCCTCACTTTCCTGGAAATTCGGCATACAGCACAAATCCTGGCTTATTTCTGCCGTCCTGGGCGGTGCGGCCACAGCAGCTGCGGCATATTTGCTGTCGTATCAGCGCATACACCCGCTCGTTGCCCAGTTTGCCTGCGGAGCCATAGGCCTTTGCTGCCTTTTTGCCATTGTGCAGAGGCTGTCCGGCAAAAAATCAGCCTTCAGGACAGGCAGCCTTGTCTCGCATCTGGGCCTTGCCCTGTGTGCCATAGGCATAGCCTTCTCAGGCCCGTACAACGAAAAGAATGACCTTGTCCTGGCAGAAGGCGACACGCAGCCGGTTTCCTCATACAAGGTCACGCTCAGGGCGGCTGAAACCGGCAGGGGCACAGACTATGAGTATCTCAGGGCTGTCCTTGAAGTGCGCAATGAAAAGGGCGAGATCATCGCCACGCTGAAGCCTGAAAAGAGGGCTTATGACAAATTCGGCGGCATGCTCTTTTCCGAGGTCGATGTGGCTTCAAGTTTCGGGGAGGAAATCTATTCCTCTGTATCCGGCCTGGACGGCAGGGACAATATGATTGTGCAAATCAACATAGAGCCCATGGTCAGCTGGATCTGGCTCGGGGCTGTGGTTCTGTCCCTTGCCCCGTTGCTCAACCTGCGCAGGAGAAAGGCGCAGGACGAGGCATAAATGCCTGCTTTTCTACTCTGTTCGGCCATCTGCGGTATATCCGCAGCATATCTGGCGGCACAGCTTCATGATTGAACTTACCCATGTCACCAAGAGCTTTGGCTCACTGCTTTTGCTGAAGGACATCTCTGCGGTCTTTAAGGGCGGCAGGGTGCATCTTGTCACCGGCCGCAACGGCAGCGGGAAGTCCACACTGCTCCGCATCATAGGCGGCCTTACGGAAACTGACGCAGGCACGGTCTCATTCCATGATGAAAACGCCACGATTGGCTATCTCGGGCATACGACCTTTTTATACCCGAACCTGACGGCCATGGAGAACCTGGCTTTCTGGCAAAAGGCCTACGGAAGGAAGGCTGATGAAGATGCCATCCTTGCCGTGCTTAAAAGAGTGGGGCTTGTGCCCTTTGCCTGGACGCGCGCAGCCGTCTTTTCGCGCGGCATGGCCCAGCGTCTCAGCCTGGCCAGGATACTGCTTCTCGAACCTGAAATACTGCTTCTTGACGAGCCTGAAACAGGGCTGGACGCTTCCTCGCGCAGCCTGCTTGAAAAGGAAGTCTTTTCAGCCAGGGACAGGGGAGCCTGCATACTCTGGGTCAGCCACGCTGCCGCAGCAGAGCGGTGCAGGGCAGATGCCGTCTTTGAAATCAGGGACTGCGGGCTGTATGAAGTCATAAGCCCTGTATCCGGCAGGGAAGCTCAGACAACAGGGGACAAGACATGCTCAGGCTAGCTCTGGCTATAGCAAAAAAGGACCTGAGGCTGGCCATGCGCAGTGCCGGGCTTGTACAGTCCATGTTGCTGGGACTCCTTCTGGTCTTTCTTTTTTCGCTTTCCCAAAAAACAGGCGAGCCGGTCTCAGGGCAGACTGCCGCAGCCATTTTCTGGCTGTCCTCCATCTTCTGCCAGACCCTTGTCTTCAATATGCTTTTTTCCTACGAAGAAGCCAACGGAGCAAGGACGGCCCTGCTGCTCTCACCCTGCCATGTAACCGGCATTTTTCTTGGCAAGGCTCTGGCAGGCCTTGTGCTCATTCTTACGGCACAGCTGCTCTTTATGCCTGCCGTCATTGTCTTCCTGGGACAAAACCTGGCAGACAGTGTCCTGCCGGGTCTTGCCATGCTTGTACTGGCAGACACAGGCCTGGCTTCCCTCGGCGCCCTTCTGGGAGCCCTGTCGCAGGGACAGACAGCCAGGGAGTCGCTGCTGAGCCTGATCGTCTTTCCCATGGCTGCACCCCTTCTTCTGGCAGCCATACGGGTATTTGCCAGCCTTTTTTGCGACACCGGCGCAGACAGTGACAGTACCTGGCTGCAGTTTGCCTGCGCCTATGACGCAATTTTTCTGTCTCTGTCCATGCTGCTTTTCCGCTTTGTCTACACCGGAGACGACTGATGCTGGTATCCGTCATTCTCGTTATGCTTGGTTCTGCAGGCCTGGCTGCATCCTGGTGGCTAATCTTCCGCTATGCCCCAGTTGAAGCCGTCATGGGGCCGGTACAGAAAATCTTTTACATCCATCTGCCCCTTTCATGGTGGGCTCTTATAAGCTTCTTCCTGGTTTTCTGCGCCTCTGCAGCCTATCTGCTGAAGAGGACAGAGTACTGGGATCACCTGGCACAGGCAGCAGCCGAAGCAGGCGTGCTCCTCACCACGTTGTGCCTTGTTACCGGCATTTTGTGGGGACGCAGAGCATGGGGCGTATGGTGGACCTGGGATCCGAGGCTTACTACGGCCCTGATCATGTGGTTTGTCTACATGGCATACCTCATCATCGGCAGCCTCTCCTTTTCAGCCAGACGGCGCATGCTTGTACGGGCCGTTATCGGAATCGTCGCCTTTGCCGACGTCCCGCTGGTCTTTTTGTCGGCACGCATGTGGCGTTCCATCCATCCTGCCGTCTTTACCGGAAAAGGAGGCGGCCTGGAGCCCGAAATGCTTGTCACGGCCATAGCCTGTGTTGTCGCCATGGGATTTTTGTGGCTGGGCCTGGTCCTGATTCGCAAAATGCAGCTGGATGACAGGGAAAGGCTGGACAGCCTCCTGTTTGCAGTGCAGGAAAAGAGGCTTCCCAGGTAACTTTTCTTCATCTCCCTTCTTTTTACCCTGCCCCTGGCTGCCTGGCAGCGTCAGGCTTTAAGGAGAAGTATCATGTCCGAACCGTGGGTTCTCTACAGCGGCATAGCAGTATGGCTTGGCATCGGAGCCTACGCAGTCTTTCTGGCTCTGGGACAAGTACGGCTGCGCCGTAAAATTTTCCAGCTTGAGCAGCTGCTTAAGGACAATGCCAGCTCATAGGGTCACCCGGCAGGCACACTCTGCCACTGCATACATCAGAACATGAAAGCCAAATATTTCCTCATCATCACGCTGGCACTCTGCCTTGGTCTTATGTGCGCCACTGTTGTCAGCCAGCGTATCAGCAATCCGTCGCTTGTCTCCCCTGCTTCGCCCATGAACACACAGCAGGGGGCAATGCAGTCTGTAGCCATGCCTGATGACACAGGCGGCGAAATGGGACGCCTTATGCGCATGGTTGGCGATGATCCCGACAATGTTGAAAAGCTTGCCGAGCTGGGATCTGCCCTTGTTGCCCAGGGAAAATACAAAGAGGCAGGCATGTTCCTTGAACGGGCCAGAAAACTGGATCCCCAAAATGCCGATGTGCTCTACTACCTTGGCTATATAGCCCATCAGGAAGGCGACACCCAGAAAGGCACAGAACTTATGGAAGAGTCCTTAAAGCAGCAGGACAGGGCCGCTGTCCATTTCAGCCTGGCCAATATGTACCGCTACTTTATCAGGGATGAGAAACGCGCTGTCCAGCACTTCCGTCAGGGACTGAAAGCACCTGACTGCACAGAGGAACAGCGCGCCGCCATTGCAAAGGAGATGGAAAAGGGGCAGGAAAAATAGCCTCACACAATCACCTCAAAATACTCCTGTCCCCTCTTCAGCCTGACAAAGCCATATCAGCCAGGCCTGCACAAAGGTAGAACTGCATGAAGCGCACCCAGCAAACAACACAAATAAAAGACATTCAGAAAGACGGCCTGCAGGCTGAGCAGGGCAAGCACCGGATTACGCTGTCTCCTGTCACCCTGGTTTTTATTCTTGCCCTGACATTTGTTCTGGGCCTCCTGGCAGGCTCCCTGCTGGTACAAAACACAGCACCCCAGACCGTGCAGCAGGCAGGCCCTGCACAGTCTGCTGCTCCCCAGGCACCTCAGGCTGCTGCACAGCAGGCTGCACCCGAGGTTCAGCAGCATATAGCCGATCTTGAGAAAAAGGCACTGGCCGACCCGTCAAACCGTCCTGTCCTGGTCGAGCTGGGCAATGCCTATTTTGATACGGGAAGCTATGCAAAAGCCATTCAGGCATATGAAGCAGCGCTGGCCATTAATGGCAACGATGCCGGCGTTCTCACTGACTGCGGCGTCATGTACAGGGCTGTCGGACAATATGAAAAAGCCCTGGAAAAATTTGCCAGGGCAATGGACGTGGAACCAGGCCATGCCTTTGCCATGTTCAATACCGGCGTTGTCTTAAACTATGACCTGCACCGCCATGATGAAGCCCTTAAAATCTGGCGCGAGCTGCTTCGTCTCCATCCCGACATGACAACGCCTGACGGGCGCTCCATCGAAACTTTCATAAAACAGGCTGAATCTGATAAAAAATAGGCTCATTACAGGCTGATTTTCTCCATACCAGATAGTTTTACAAGACACGCCTTGAAAAAGGCAGGTAGCATATGCGAACAGTTCTCTCAAAACACCTTTTACATTTTATTTTCAGCATTCTGGCGGCTGTTGTCTTCCTGGGAACAGGCCCGGCAGTCCAGGCTGCTCCTGCCCCGAAAACTCCGGATCCGGCCGTACAGCAGCAGCATGACAAGGACAGTGTCTTAAGGCAGCTTGTTCCTGCAAAGCAGACAATGGTCCCCGGCCTGATAACCCAGGACTCACTCAGGATTATTCCCTATCTTGAATTCTACCTTGATACGGAATCCACTGACATCAGCGAGATTTCCTCTCCGCAGTCACAGGAGAAATTTCTTCTCTTTGATCCGGCCAGGCTGGAAAAGACGGCCACGGGCACGCTCTGGCTGCGCTTTGTGCTCCCTGAAACGCACCCGCAGGCAGACATGCTGGGCGCTGCAGATACAGCGGCATCCTCAAGGCTTGTTCTTGACCTTGGCTCTTCAATCCCCGGCTCTCCTGTTCTCTACACGCCTGCCGTCACAAATGAAGGCACGCTGGAATGGAGGGAGACCCATCCCGAGGGAAACACGATTCTCCTGCCTGAATCCGGCACAAATGTGCCGCTTACCTGCTTCCTCAGGATAGACGGCGTCCCCGGCACCTGGTTTTCCCCTGTCATAAAGACTGCCGAAAGCGTCGTCACTGCCAGCGGCACATGGCAGAGCTCCTACTGGCATCTAATAGGCCTGGGCGTACTGGGTGCGCTCTTCCTGACATGCCTTTTCAAGGGACTGGTCGAGCCCGAGCAATGGCGCATCTGGATGCTCCTCTACCTGGCCTGCGCCGCAGCACAGAGCTGGGCAGGACTGCCCAGGCCCGAAGGAATTTATACGGCAAAGTCAATTGCCGCCCTCTGCTGCGGCGGGCTGGCCATTATGCTCTGGCCCCTTGCAGGCAGGAGCATGATGCGCAGCTCCGAAAAATCCCGTGTGCTTGACGTGTCGCTGACGCTGCTCTGCCTTGTCGGTGCCGCCATCACGGTCCTTCCCCTTGTTCCCCAGCTCAGATGGATGTGCCGCTTTACCGAGCTGTGGCCCGTGGCCCTGGTTCTCTTTGT
This sequence comes from Odoribacter splanchnicus, assembly GCA_963648625.1. Classification (GTDB taxonomy): domain Bacteria; phylum Desulfobacterota; class Desulfovibrionia; order Desulfovibrionales; family Desulfovibrionaceae; genus Desulfovibrio. Next base: position 16,602 of record CAVJEZ010000003.1, on the reverse strand, counting down.
TCCCTCAGCCCTGTGGGGCTGTGCCGTAGGAGCTCCCAACAGCTTCAAGTTCCTGCTGGGCACATGCATTCCGCCCCTGGCCACGGTACTGGCAGTGCTTGGAATACGCTCAAACTTTGCTCCGGAAACACTGGCAAACCTGCCCCTGCTGGGCGTCTGCCTCGGTGCCCTGATAACAATTTCCCTGGCCCAGCAGAGCATACGCCGCTCTGACTTAAGCCTGTCCCAGGGCCTTCCTGCACCTGCCGGAGGGGACAACGGCATGATGCCTGCTGCAGAGCCCATGCTTCTTGACATGAAGACAGAGAAAGCTGCACCGCAGCCTGTCGAGCTTGGTGCGCCAATAAAGCCCGAAGGAAACGACAGCCTCTTTGCTGCCTACTTTGTACCGCTTCAGAACCTGGAGAAGGGGCTTGCCGGCGCCAATACCAGCCTTCCTGCCTCCTGCCGCAAGGCACTGGATTCGCTCATCGACAAAACAAAGGAGCTCATCATAGAGCTGCAGGATCTTGAGCAGCAGTCCGCAAAGGAAAAGGAAGAAGCCGGACATCTGAATGTGGTTGTCATCTCAAAGGATTCTTCCATCGGAGCCATTCTCGGCCATGTCCTGCGCAAGGAAGGCTGCCATATCCGCCAGACAGCCTCGCTGCAGGGAGCCCTTGAGCTGGCAGGCACGCTTCCTGCCTGCATGTACGTCTTCCAGGGCGAATTTGCTGCCGTGTCGGCAGCTCCATATATTGAAAGGCTCAGCACAAGAAAGGCCCGCTTTGAAGACGCTATGGTCGATCCGGTGTTCCTAGCCTATACGGAGGACGAATCAAACTGGCGTGCCCTGGCAAAGGCCGGCTTTACCCACGCCCTTGTCCTGCCTATTGACGATGTTGCCATCATCAATACCGTCAAGGAACTGAAAGAAGACAACCGTGCCGCTGCAAAGGCAGGAACAAACGCAGGCCAGCCTGCAGGCAATGCAGCCCGCCAGCAGGAAAGCATTCCCGACATCTTCGGCAATGGGGCCGGAACGGCAAATGCTTCTTCCGGAAGCGCACAGGGAACAGAGCCGCTGACTCTTGGCACGCCTGTTTCCCGGCCGCAAGGCAGGAAGCAGGGCCAGGCACCGTCCATGGGGCTGGATACGCTTGAATTTGTCACGCCATTCCCGAGCGCGGGAACAAGCATGATGATCTCCATGGACGACAATGTGCAGGCAGCGCCCCAGACTGAACAGCTTGCTCCAGCCCTCCATCAGGAATGCATCCGGGCACTGGCACTCATGAACCATGCCTTCAGCAACGGCAATATGCCTGCGATGGCAGAAATATCCGGCCAGCTGGCAGCCAGGACCGAGAGCTGCCCTGCTGTCTCCAGGCTCTGCCTGCTTCTGAAAAAGGCAGCCGTATCATCAGATACAGCCGTTGTACGGGATCTTGTCCGCGAGCTCTCCGAGGCCGTGGAACGCCGTTCGGCAAACCCGGTATCCGACCAGGGCAATCTGGTTCTCTAATCGTCCTGCAAGTCTCTTAAAGCCCGCCCTGACGGGCTAACAACTATACAAAAGGCAGTCATGCTGCGCTTCTCCCAAATGGGGGGAAACAGGCCGTGACTGCCTTTTTTCTGCTCTTTTGCAGGGCATGTCCGGCGTTCCGGCCGGCAGCTCATTATGGTCACGCTGGAAAAATTTTCAAAGACTGCATAACTATCTGATATTATGTATCTATATAGCTTTTTTAGTGGCAAAAGCTCCAAAATATAGGCACAGGACCGGCGATGGCAGGGACAGCAAAGCATATTTTTCCAGTGCAAACGAAGAGGCTTGTGAAACCAGACGGTCTCACAAGCCTCCAATGCTGTATTTTAAGGCAGCTTCACAAAGACAGGAAGCGTGCCAGCCTGTTTTCAGGCCTTATTCCACGGTAACGCTTTTCGCAAGGTTGCGCGGCTGATCCACGTCCTTGCCAAGATAGTCTGCCATCTCATAGCTGAACAGCTGCAGGGCAGGCAGGACAACATAGGCAGCAAGAACGCCGGGAACCTCGGGAATAATCCAGGCATCATCAACGGAGAGATCGACACCCTTGTTGGTCAGGGCAATAACGTGTCCCTGCCTTGCCTGCACCTCGACGACATTTGACTTGACCTTGGGCAGCAGGGCATCGTTCAGACAGATGGCAAAGGTGGGGAAGGTGCTGTCTATAAGGGCAATGGGACCATGCTTCATCTCGCCTGAGGCATAGCCCTCGGCATGGATGTAGGACAGTTCCTTGAGCTTTAATGCACCCTCAAGGGCCAGGGGGAAGCAGTGCCCCCTGCCAAGGTAGAAGAAGTTCCTGGACTGGGCATATTTTCTGGCAAGCTGCTTTGCCGTGTCATGCATGTCATGCAGGCTGTTTTCCAGAATTTCAGGCAGGGAAAGGAGAGACTGCACATATCCGGCACATGCCTCCTTTTCCAGAATGCCCTTTCTCTGTCCCCAGTACAGAGCCATGAGCGTCAGCAAAAGCATCTGGCTGCACATGGCCTTGGTGGAAGCCACGCTTATTTCCGGTCCTGCCTGCGTATACAGGACAGAATTGGCTTCACGGGCAATGGATGAGCCGACAACGTTGCAAAGCCCGAGGACAGTGGCGCCGCACTCGCGCGCCCTGCGCAGGGCAGCAAGCGTATCCGCAGTTTCACCGCTCTGGCTGATGACCAGAACCATCTCCCCGGGCTGGAAAATCAGCGCCTCCTTGTAGCGGTATTCAGAGGCAATTTCCACCTGTACGCCTATGCCTGCCACAGCTTCAAGCAGATGGCGCCCCCACATGCCTGCATGGGAACTGGTGCCGCAGGCCACTATGGTAAGGCGTCCAGGGACCGGCAGGGCGTCAAGTTCGGGAAGCAGTATCTGGTCCTTACTGGGGGATATGCGTCCCGAGAGGGCATCCTGTATCACCCTGGGCTGCTCGAAGATTTCCTTGAGCATAAAGTGGCGGTAGCCGGACTTCTGGGCTGCCTGCACATCCCATTCTATTGTCTGGACGGACACATCGACCGGGCTTAAGTCGGCAATTTTGCGCACTTCATAGGAAGAGCTGGTAACGCGGACCATCTCCCCGTCCTCAAGGAACACAACCTTGCGCGTGTACGGCAGGAAGGCGGGAATATCGGATGCAACAAAATTTTCGCCTGTACCGACACCAAGGATAAGGGGAGCTGACAGGCGTGCCGCATAGAAGACGTCAGGCTGCTCCTTTGCCATGAGGCAGACGGCATAGGCACCATGAGCCCTGTTCAGGGCCATGGCAAAAGCCTTTTCCAGGTCGGGCTCCTGCCTGCGGCATTCCTGAACCAGGTTGACCAGCACTTCCGTGTCCGTATCGGAATAGAAGCTGTACCCCTTGGCAAGAAGCTCGTTCTTGATTTCGAGATAGTTCTCGATAATGCCGTTGTGGACAATGGCCAGAGACTTGTCATTGCTCAGGTGCGGATGGGCATTACGAACTGCAGGAGCGCCGTGGGTAGCCCAGCGGGTATGCCCCATGGCTGTAGTGGCCGTAAACGGGGGCTCCTTTTCCAGCACCTGTTCCAGCTGAGTCAGCTTTCCCTGGGCCTTTGACACCCGGATGCTGCCCTGCTGCACGCAGGCAACGCCGGCTGAATCATAGCCGCGGTATTCCAGTCTGTGCAGTGCTTCAACAACCAGTGAAACAGCCGGACGATGTCCGGAATATCCTACAATGCCACACATATGCTTTATCTCTCCTCAATGAGGGAAGCAGAAAAAATACAAGGCACCAGGCGCTCTCATCCGCAATATATGCCTGTCCTGCCTGAAAACCAGGCAGGACAAATGTGACTACATGTTCTTTCTGTCGATGATATCCTGATTGCGGACGATGACCTTTGCCTTGCCGGCCAGTGTTTCCATAAAGGACTGCATGATGCCGCTGGCACGCTCTCTCTGTACCAGCGAGGTCATAATGCCTTCAAACTGCTGCCATTCGGCATCATCAGGCTCAACAATGCTCTTCACGCATCCGATAAGGACGCCGCTGTCCTTGTCTGTGGAAACTGCATAGACAGCAGGCAGCCATTTCCCGGGCTCGGTTGCAAAGATGGCCTTGTCCAGGTCGGCCTGGGCCTGGAAGGGAGCAAGAGCCGAGGTCCTGTCCACAGGGGCAGATTCCTTGACCTTTGCCTTCCACTGATCAGGCAGTCCGCCGGCAGAAGCCTTCTTGAGAACGTCTTCAAGAATGGCCTTTGCCTTGCCCATGCCGGCTTCGCTGCGGATTCTTCTGGCAACATCGCTGCGCACTTCGTCATAGGGCTTGAAGGAGCTTGCAGAAGTGTCGGTCACCCTGGCCACGATATAGGCAGAACCGGCCTCCAGGGGAGTGTCCACAGGCTGGTTTGCGCCCATGCTCATCACATGGCTGGCAGCTTCCGGCTTGATGCCAAGCTTGTCCTGCAGCTCCTGTTTGCTCAGCAGGCCGGTCTTTTCAGCCTTGAGCCCTCTGGCCTCAGCCACAGCTGCCAGGTCCTTGCCAAGAATGTTCTCTTCCGTAAGGCCGTCAAGAAGATCGGACAGGCCTTCCTTGCCCTTGAACTGGGCCAGCGTGGACTTGATATCCTTCTCGACCTCTTCAAACGGTTTGACAACCGCAGGCTTCCTGTCTGTGACAAGAATAAGATGGAGGCCGAACTGGGTTCTGACAGGATCGGTCACTACGTTTTTTTCAGCGGCAAAGGCAGCCTTTTCAAATTCGGGGACAGTTGCGCCGGGGGTAATCCAGCCAACCTTGCCCCCCTTGTCGGCAGCATTGGGGCCGTTGTATTCATCAGCCGCTTTGGCAAAGGGCTTGCCGCCGGCTATTTCCTTCTTGATCTTCAGAGCCTTGTCCATAGCCAGCTTTACGACTTCCTCAGTGGCAGTCTTCTCGACCGGAACAAGGATATGGGACACCTCGACACTTTCAGGCTCTGTATAGGCGGCCAGATTTTTGTCGTAGTAGGCCCGTGCCTCCTCTGTCTTTATGCTGTCAGGAGACACGCTTTTCAGGGGATCGACCACGATATACTGGATATCAGCCTTCTGGGGGATGACATAGTCTGTCTTGTGCTCCTCGTAATACGTGGCACAGGCTTCCTCGGAAGGCTCTTCTGTTCCGACAAGTTCGGAAGTGGAAGGCAGGTAGACGTAGTCAACAACTCTTTTCTGGCGCAGGAAGGCAAAACGGTTTCTGGCCTCGACAGAATCGGTCCAGCTGCCGGCAGTCACATACATGACTATCTTGTCCTGCAGGATGCGGCGGCTTAAGTCAGCCTCAAAAGAGGCAGGGCTCTGGCGCCTGGCGGCAAGGACCTTCTTGTAGACTTCGGGGTCAAACTGCCCTTTGTCATTCTGGAAAATCTGAAGCGCACCGACATAGACTCTCAGCTCATAGGGAGACACATCAAGGCCTATGCGCTTTGCTTCCTGGTTAATCAGAATCTCGGAAACCATGTTCTGGAAAACCTGGCGGCCAAGCTGTGTTTTCTGCTCGCTTGTCAGAGCCTGCTTGCCCTGGCTTTTGGACACTTCCTGTTCGGCCAGACGGTATGACTCTTCAAACTGCTGATACGTAATGGGCTCGTCATTCACAGTCCCCAGGACATTGACATAGCCGCTGTCGGTAAAGCTACCGACACCCCAGAAGACAAAAACAAGAATGATAACGCCGAAAGCCACTTTGACCCAGAACGACTGGGCATTGGAGCGAATTATGTCAAGCATTGGTACACCATACAAAGAGAGAGTCTGTTACGTAGAAAGATCCCCCCTTTTATCTGTCTTGCTCTAAAAACTCAAGAAGCAACTTGCATAAAATAACACAAGAGGAAGCGCTTAAAAACATAACAATATCAACAAATTATCAAGGTTTTGCACCGGCATGCAGCAATGGGGGCATCCGGCATTTACGCCACATTGAGGCCGTCATGCCTGTATAAACATCAAAAACATGCTTAAAAACAAGGAGTTATTAAAGTATCGCACAAGACCGGAAGCATGGCTGCGGCTGTCAATCATGCCCTGCGCAAGCTTTCCAGCCGGCAGTACCATTTCTGCCAGACTCAGGACTGGGGAAGCAGCAGGAGAACAGGCACCGTATTCCATATCCGCCTGCCAGCGATGTCCAGGGCATGATGCACGCCAGGCAAAATCCTTAAAAATATAATAATATCAGCAAAGTAACGAAGATATGCACCAGCCCGCTACAAGGGCATCCGGCTTTTTCGCAGCATTGAGGCCCATTTCCGTACAGGCATCAAAAACATACATAAAAACAAGGTGTTATTAAAGAACCGCACAAGGCTTGAATCATACCTGCAGCTGCCACAGCTCACGTCATGGCATCACCCAGTTTCTGCCGGACATGGGGCAGGTGGGGTGCAGAAAAGCGGCCCATATGTCCTGTCCAGCTCAAAATCCGTGCCTTCTGGCGGTGGCTACATGGCCTGACGCCCTTTTTTCAGCCTCAGAGACGGCAGTCTAGTCACCACAAATAAAACGTAATATCAAAATCTTATCGCCGATATCAACATCAGCTCATCACAAAACAGGCAGTATTTTAAGGGAAAATCAGCACATTAAAGCTGATTGCGACATTCTATACAAGCCAACCAACAACAATAATTTCAAAAGATTACATGCGTTATCAACAAAATTACGAACATTCCCCCGCCCGGCATGGCGGATACGGCTCAGCCCACCATTTTCTGACTCCCCCTCGTGGCACAGGCCAGACACCAGCTTCTGGGGGAGTAAGGCTGTCAGGCCCCTTTTTCAATGCCTTATGCCCTGGGAAATGCAGCTTTCTGCCAGCATCTTTATTCAATAATATCAATACAATAAGCATGATACCGACAATCAGTTGTTCCTTACACATAGAAAAAGTATGATATTTCAAGATATTAACTCTGTTACCAACATTAAATCTGGCCTGGAGACCAGTGGTACAGGAACCTGCATATCTTCCTGATTACACGTTACATTTTGCCGCCTGTCCGACAGTGTCAGAAGGCAGGGGCACGGCATCAGCCCACCAGGCATGGCTGTACCTGAAAAAGCTGTAAAAACAACTCCTTATGCAAAATCCAGGCAGAGCCATATTGACAATATATTTAATAGTTTCAAAAGGTTAGACACGAAACCGACATTTTACGAACAGGAAATGAAGTTACGAACATTTTAGGGACACTCTTTTCGGGGTCCCGGGACGGCAATGTTCGCAAAATGTCACCAAATGTTCATACTGTTCCTTTTTACGAACATTCAAAATTACGTAAAAACAAATACTTGCATGAGTTAGAAACATATCGACAAAGCCTTATCTTCTTCTCCTTTTTCTTTTAAATACAATAAAGGCAGAAAGGCCCCATGCCTGGCACCTGGTGCTGCATGCTGTACGGCGAATGATACAGCTCCTGTAAAACGGCTCATAAGAAAACAGGGAAACGCCCTGGCATGGCTGCCTGGCAGAAGCCGGTGCATTCCCAGGCTGAAAGCCGTGGACAGATTTCTGGCAGGCAGAGATGGTCCAGCCTGCGATCCCTTTACCTTTTCCCTCAGGTCCAGACGGGGCTGTTTATGAACGGGATGCCCAATGAGCCTGCGCGGATGGTCTTTCAAACAGGTTCAGACGCTGAAATCAGGGCATACAGACACTTTTTGCTTTTTTCTGTCTCCTTGTTTCTTTTCGATCTATATGATATAAGAGATCTTTACGATTTATGCCCGGGAAAGATGTGCTACACTTTGTTTTTCTGATTTCCCTGACCGGGAAACGTATGGGAAAGTCGTTTCAAACTTATTGAAATTGCTGGCTTTTCCCTTTGTAACATATCCTGCAGTTTTTAAGTTCCCCCGGGTGGTTCACAAAATCTGCTTTGGCAGCCTTTGCTGTCAGGGCCGCCAGCCTTTTTTTCTGCCTCCTTGTTTTGCAAAGTTTTTTGTCCATGGGGCAGCATGCAGGTGATGCGATTATGAAATTCAGAATCAATACAGAGCATTGTGCCAACGGCATTCAGAAAGCCGGCTCTATTTCGCCGTCAAAGGCGGGATCAGCTTATCTGAAGACAATGTGGATCAAGGCTGAAAAAGATACAGTTTCGTTTATGACGACAGACGGCGGTACCGAATACATAGGCTGCTATCCTGCCGAAGTGGAGGAGGAAGGCCTGGTCGGTGCTGATGCAAAGTATCTTTCCGAGCTGATGCGCAATCTTCCGTATGGTCTTGTCAATATAAAGACTGATGACAACAACATTGTCATTTCCCAGGGCAAGAGGCTGTACAAGCTGCCTCTCAAGCTGGCCTCCTGGTTTCAGGAGTTTTCTCCGTTCCCGGCTGACAATTCCGTTGTCTGGAACGGTGAAAGCCTGAGCGAAATCATTGACAAGGTTTTTTTCTGTATCGACAACGACGAAACTTCATGGGACCGTCTCTGCATCAAGCCTGACGGCGATGGCGGCATCGTCTTCTGCGGTCTGGACGGCAGAAGGTTCGCTATGGTGACAATAGTGAACGACGAGCTTTTGCAGTACCTGCCTGCCGACGGTATCAAGATTCAGAAGAAATATCTTTCAGACATAAAGAAGCTTGTCAGCCAGGGTGACATCAGGATTGTTGTCGGCGAGAAGCGCTTTTTTGTGCGTGACAACGAGTCCAGGGGAATGTTCAGCGTTCCCCTGACAGACGTGAGCTTCATTGACTATTCCAGTTTCCTCAACCGCGTCCATGCCGAAGGGTGCTCGCACCTGTCTGTCAAAAAAGACGATTTGCTGCACGCCCTTTCCCGCAGTGCTATTTTTAACACGGGAACCGAGACCGGCGTGTGCCTGCACATAGCGGAGGACAGCCTGACTGTTTCTTCCAGTGAAGAGGACACCGGGTCGGCAACTGAAACCATAGCCGCAGACTGCAAGAGCTCCATTACTGAAATAGGCTTTGTCACCAAGTCACTCATAGAAATCCTGCAGCATATTCCCAGTGACGATGTGAACATTACCCTTTCAGGCAGCCTGGGGCCGGCTCTGTTCCAGCCGTCTGACGATACAACGTACAGCATTGTTGTCATGCCCATGCAGATGCGCGACACGACGTATTACAAAGAGGACGATATTTAAATTATGGAAGAACAGAACAAGGAAGCATCGGCATATAACGCATCATCCATCACCGTCCTTGAAGGGCTGCAGGCAGTTCGCAAAAGACCTGCCATGTATATCGGATCTGTGGACACAAGAGGCCTGCACCATCTTGTCTATGAAGTTGTGGACAACTCCATAGACGAATCCATGGCCGGCTTTTGTGACAAGATTACCGTCATTCTGCATACTGACAACAGCGTGACCGTGCGCGACAACGGCCGCGGCATTCCTGTTGACGAGCATCCCAAGCTGCATGTGCCTGCCGTACAGGTGGTCATGACAAAGCTGCATGCCGGCGGCAAGTTTGACAACAATTCCTACAAGGTGTCAGGCGGCCTGCACGGTGTCGGCGTGTCCTGCGTCAATGCCCTGTCCGAATGGCTGGAAGTGAAGGTCTACAGAGACGGCAATGCCTACAAGCAGCGCTATGAGCGCGGCATTCCCGTAGAAGAGCTGCAGAACCTGGGCCACTGCAAGGAACGCCACGGCACTACTGTCCATTTCAAGCCTGACGAAGAAATTTTTGAAACGACAGAGTATTCCTATGATGTCTTAAAGCGCCGTTTTGAAGAGCTTGCCTACCTTAACAAGGGCATCGTCATCGAATGCCAGGACGAGCGTACCGGCGAAAAGCATATCTTTCATGCCGAGGGCGGCCTGAAGCAGTTTGTGGAGGATCTTGCGGGAAGCGATGAAAAGCTGCTGCCCGTGGTGATGCTCGAAAAGGTTGTCGACAACGTCACCATAGACTGCGCCCTGCTGTATACGACGAGCTACAAGGAAACCGTCTACTCATACGCCAACAACATCAGGACAGGCGAGGGCGGCACGCACCTGGTCGGCTTCAGGACCGGCGTGACCCGTGCCATCAACCGCTATATCTCCACCCAGGCTGACCTGGTCAAAAAGACGAAGGTGCAGCTTACTGGCGATGATACCCGCGAAGGCCTTGTGGCCGTCATCTCCGTCAAGCTGCCAAATCCCCAGTTCGAGGGACAGACAAAGACCAAGCTTGGCAATTCCGAGATCGCCGGCATGGTCTCCGGTGCGGTCTATGACGGGCTTTCCCAGTACTTTGAGGAAAATCCCAAGGATATACGTGCCATTATCGGCAAGGCTGTCGATGCAGCCCGTGCCCGCGAGGCAGCCAGAAGGGCCAAGGAGATTGTGCGCCGCAAGGGCGCCCTCACAGACAATGCCCTGCCCGGCAAGCTGGCTGACTGCCAGAGCAAGAATCCCGAGGACTCCGAACTCTTCCTGGTCGAGGGTGATTCGGCAGGCGGTTCTGCCAAGCAGGGCCGCGATCCCAAGCACCAGGCCATCCTGCCCCTGCGCGGCAAAATTCTGAATACGGAACGCTGCCGCCTGGACAAGATGCTGGCCAATAACGAGGTCAAGAGCCTGATTACCGCCATGGGCATAGGCATCGGTGCCGAGGATACGGACTTAAGCAAGCTCCGCTACCACAAGATCGTCATCATGACCGATGCTGATGTTGACGGCGCCCACATCAGGACCCTGCTGCTGACGTTCTTCTACCGCCAGTACCCCGAGCTTGTGGAAAAGGGGCATGTCTACATTGCACAGCCGCCCCTCTACCGCATCCACAATTCAAAGTTCGAGAAGTTCATCAAGGACGACAGCGAGCTCAATTCCTTCCTGCTCAACAAGGTCAGTGAAAATGTCGTCATCGGCACCGAGAACGAGACCGAGCTTAAGGGGAGCGACCTGACAGACCTTCTGCGTGAGATAGAGGTTCTGAAGCAGTCGGTGGAACACGCCGAGCTGACCGGCCTTCCCAGGCCCCTCTACCTGGCCCTCATTACCTGCCCGGAGAAGATAGACGGCGAGGAGCTTCTGAGCGACGCAAAGAGCCCTGTCAGAACCTGGCTCAAGGATCACGGCTACACTGCCCGTGTAAACCACGTGTCCGAAGAGGAAGGGGACGAGCGCACCTTCATCACTTTCCAGAACGAGCAGAGCCATATGACCGAGCGCCCGGTGGAGTTCTTTGCTTCCAGAACCTACCGTCACGGCTGGAATTTCTTCTCGTCCCTGCGGCAGAAATTCGGCGGCATAAGCTTCAGCCTTAAGAAAGACGGCAGCTCAACGCCCATAGGGGACAGCTTTGCCCTGCTTGAGACTGTTCTTGACGAGGCCCGCAGGGGCTACAATATCCAGCGCTACAAGGGCCTTGGCGAAATGAACCCCGAGCAGCTCTGGGTGACAACCATGAATCCGGAGAACAGGGTTATGCTCCAGGTCCAGGTGGAAGATGCCGAGGCTGCCAATGATGCCTTCCAGGAACTTATGGGAGACAGGGTCGAGCCCAGGCGCGATTTCATCGAGCGCAATGCGCTGAAAGTCCAGGACCTTGATATCTGATGAGACCTGAGTACGTAAGATCAGAGTATAAAGTAACGCAGCAGTGATTAAGATTTAGGTCAGAGGTAATTGTGAGCAGCATTCTTAACGATAATCAGGTCGATATAGAGAAAGAGCTTCGCCAGTCCTATCTGGAATACTCTCTCTCTGTCATAATAGGCCGTGCCATTCCTGATGCCCGTGACGGTCTCAAGCCCGTGCACAGGCGTATCCTGTACGCCATGTCCGAGCTGGGCAATACCTATAACAGGGCTCATAAAAAATCCGCCCGTGTCGTCGGTGACGTCATAGGTAAGTATCATCCCCATGGCGATACGGCTGTTTATGACGCCCTGGTCCGCCTGGCCCAGGACTTTAACATGCGCGAGCCGCTGGTTGACGGGCAGGGCAACTTCGGTTCCATAGACGGCGACTCGGCTGCTGCCATGCGTTACACCGAAGTCCGCATGGCAAAGCTTGCCGGCGAATTCCTGGGAGACCTGGAAAAGAATACAGTCAATTTCAGGCCCAACTACGACGGCTCCCTTGACGAGCCGTCCATCCTGCCGTCCAAGGTGCCCAACCTGCTGCTCAACGGCTCGTCCGGCATTGCCGTCGGCATGGCAACCAATATTCCCACGCACAATCTCGGCGAGCTGTGCGATGCGGTGACCATGCTGATCGATAATCCCGACACCACTGTCAGCGAGCTGATGGACGTGGTGAAGGGGCCTGACTTCCCCACAAAGGGCATTGTCTTTACAGGCAAGGGCCTGCGCGATGCGTACCATACAGGGCGCGGGACGGTAAAAATCCGCGGCCGTGTCGAGATAGAGGACAGGAACAAGAACTCCAAGTCCCTTGTCATCACGGAAATACCGTATGGCGTAAACAAGTCCATGCTGGTGAAGAAGATTTCCCAGCTGGTCAACGAGCGCAAGATAGACGGCGTTGTTGACCTGCGTGACGAATCAGACAGGCGCGGCATCCGCATTGTGGTGGATCTGCGCCGCGGCGTCATTCCCGATATCGTCATCAAGTACCTCTACAAGTACACCAGCCTTGAGACCAGCTTCGGCATCAACATGCTGGCCGTGGTAGACAACAGGCCTGTCCTGCTCAACCTTAAGACGGCGCTCACCACGTTCCTGGATTTCAGGCGCGAGGTTGTTATCCGCCGCACGCGCTATGACCTGGACAAGTCCGAGGCCAGGGCCCACATCCTTGAGGGCCTGCGCACGGCAATCGACAATATCGACGAAGTGGTTGCCCTTATCCGTGCCGCACAGAGCCCTGACGAGGCCAGGACGAACCTCATGGCCCGCTTCGGGCTTGACGAGGTGCAGGCCAAGGCCATCCTTGACATGCGCCTGCAGCGCCTGACCGGGCTGCAGCGTGAGGAAATTGAGAACGAGTACCAGGAACTGCTGAAAAATATCGCCTACTTCAAGTCAATCCTGGCCGATCCCGAAATCCTGCGCGGCGTCATCCGCGACGAAATACAGAATATCCGCACCTCCTATGCCACACCTCGCCTCAGCGAGATTGTGGCCGACGAGGCCAGCGGCATAGACATCGAGGATCTGATCTCCGATGACGAGGTCGTGATTACCTTGTCAAGGCGCGGCTATATCAAGCGCACCAGCCTTGAAAACTACCATCAGCAGAACAGGGGCGGCAAAGGCATCTCCGGCCTCTATACGTCTGATGACGACTATGTGCTGGAATTTCTGACGACGACCAACCACCAGCACCTCTGCCTCTTCACGAACAAGGGCCGCATGTACCACCTCAAGGTCTACAATGTTCCTGAAGGCAGCAGGACGGCCAAGGGCGTGCATATCAACAACCTGCTGCCCATGTCCGAAGGCGAGTGGGTGACCAATGCCCTGGCCCTGCGCGAATTCTCTGAAGACAAGTATTTCTTCTTCGTGACCAGTTCCGGCATGGTGAAGCGCTCGCAGGCCTCCCTCTATTCCCGCGCTACCAAGAACGGCATCATTGCCGTTTCCCTGAAGGAAAACGACTCGCTTGTCCTGGTGCGCGACCTGCGAGAGGACGACCATTGCGTCCTTATTACAAAGCTCGGCTTTGCCATCCGCTTTGCCTGCTCCGAAGCCCGTCCCATCGGCAGGAATGCCATGGGCGTCAAGGGCATTTCCCTGAAGGAGAACGACAGGGTTGTGGCTGCTGTCATCCTGAAAGGAAACGACATGAGCACAACCATCATGTCCGTGTCCGAGCAGGGCATGGGCAAGCGCTCCAAGGCCGATCTGTACCGCACGCAGTCCCGCGGCGGCTGCGGCATCATCAACTTCAAGGTGTCGAACAAGACAGGCAACGTGGTATCGGCTATGCCTGTCAAGGATACCGACGGGCTTGTGGTGCTGACTTCAACTAACAAGATTATCCGTATCAGCGTCGGGTCTGTCACGGCCCGCGGCAGGGCCACCATGGGCGTCAAGATTGTCAATCTTGACGACGGGGCCAAGGTCGTGGCCTGTGACCGCATTGACGATGGTGCCCTGGAAGAGACTACTGAGCAAGACGGGGAATAATTCCCTTTTCTGACGGACGGCAGGCCGATCACGGCCTGCTCCCGGCAGTGCACGGACCGGCGCCACAGTCTGGCAGGGTCCGGCAGGAGAGGAAAGCAGTGATTCATGACGAATGCGGACTCTTTGCAGTCTATGGCCATGAGGATGCCTCCCGGCTGACGTATTTCGGACTGTATGCCCAGCAGCACAGGGGGCAGGAAAGTACCGGCATTGTCAGCGCAGACGAGAACGGCCAGTTTCACCAGTACAAGGGCATGGGCCTGGTTCCCGATGTCTTTGACGAGGCTACTTTGCAGAAGCTTACCGGCCCCATTGCCATGGGGCATGTGCGCTACTCAACCACAGGCAGGCCTACCATTGCCAATGCCCAGCCCCTGCTCATTCACTACAAGGGCAAAAACATTGCCATAGCCCATAACGGCAACCTGGTGAATACAACCGAGCTCAGGGCCGAGCTGGAAAACGACGGCGCCATCTTTCATGCCACCTCGGATACCGAGGTCATCATGCACATCTTTGTGCGCGAACTGGCCAGGCACGATGTTGTTGAAGCCGTGCAGGCTACCTGCAGAAGGCTGCGCGGCGCCTACTGCCTCATCTTCCTGGTGGACGACACCATGATCGCAGTGCGCGATCCGCACGGCTTCCATCCCCTTTCCCTGGGGCATCTGGACGGTGCGCCTGTCATTGCCTCCGAGACCTGCGCCTTTGACCTTATGGATGCCGAGTACGAGCAGACCATAAAGCCAGGCGAAATGTATGTTATCTCGCCCTCCGGCGAGATGAGCGTGGAACTGACTGACGACATGCCGGACCGTCCCAGGCAGTGCATTTTTGAGCTGGTGTATTTTGCCAGGCCCGACTCCTACATTTTCGGCGAGCAGGTGTATGCCTGCCGCAAGCAGATGGGCTGGATGCTTGCCTGCGAGTCAACGCCTGACGTTGACTTCATCATGCCTTTCCCAGACTCAGGCGTGTACTCGGCCGTGGGCTTTTCCCAGTGCGCAAACCTGCCGTATGAGCATGCCATGATCCGCAACCACTATGTGGGGCGCACCTTCATCCAGCCAAGCCAGAGCATGCGCAGCTTCGGCGTGCGCATCAAGATCAACCCTGTCCGTGCCATGATTGAAGGCAAGCGCATTTGCATCGTGGACGATTCCATCGTGCGCGGCACCACCATGAGCACCCGCGTCAAGAAACTGCGCGAGCTCGGCTGCAAGGAAGTCCATATCCGTATTTCCTGTCCGCCTGTGCGCTTCCCCTGCTACTATGGCATTGACTTTGCGTCTCCCAAGGAACTGCTAGCTGCCAACCATTCCCTGGACGAGATAGCCAGGATACTGGATGTCGATTCCCTGCATTACTTAAGCAAGGAAGGACTGCTCCGTTCAGTCATGCATTCGGACCAGTACTGCACTGCCTGCTTTGACGGCGACTATCCTGTCCCGCCATGCTGCCAGCAGGGCAAGATGAAGTTTGAATGCTAGCAGGCTCTGCCAGGGAAAAGCTTCCGTCATCCCCTGAGGACCAGTCAGCAGGCTTCAGCAGGCCGCAAGGACTGTGTTTGAAGGATTGTATCTGGAAAATTGTATCTGAAAGATTGTCGCTGGAAGGTTTGTATCTGATATGAGTATCAGCCGTATTAATGGCTTTGCGGATCTGTTTGACGGTGATGCCGCATTGTTTGAGTTTATGGAAAGCACATGCAGGAGCATGTTCTCCCGCTATGGCTTCAGGGAAATCCGTATTCCCATTATGGAATATACGGAGCTCTTCGCCCGCGGAATCGGAACAGAAACCGACGTGGTGCAGAAGGAAATGTATACTTTCCCTGATGCCCACGGGAAACTGCAGTCCCTGCGTCCCGAGGCAACGGCAGGCGTCATGCGCGCCTATATCAATGCCAGCCTCCATGCCAGGGAAACTGTTTCCAAGCTTTTCACCTACGGTCCCATGTTCCGCTGCGAGCGTCCCCAGAAAGGGCGCATGCGCCAGTTTCACCAGATAGACTGCGAGATTGTCGGAACACCGGAGCCGACGGCTGATGCCGAGCTGATTCTGCTGGTGACGGAATACCTGAAGGCCCTGGGGCTTTCAGGCTTAAGCCTGCATCTGAACAGCCTTGGCTGCCCCGAGTGCAGGCCCCTGTTCCGCAAGGCCCTTATCGAGCATCTGCAGAAATATGAGGCATCTCTCTGCGAGGACTGCCAGCGCCGCCTGCACACCAATCCTTTGCGCGTGCTTGACTGCAAGCGCGACCATGACTCCGAGGCACTGCAGACGGCTCCTGTCATAGCAGACTATATGTGCCCTGACTGCAGGGCTCACTATGAGACTGTCACAGGCCTCCTCCATGACAGCAATATAGACTATGTGCAGGACAACTGCCTTGTGCGCGGCCTTGACTATTACTGCCGCACGACGTTTGAAGTGCGCAGCGATGCCATCGGCGCACAGACGGCAGTTGCCGGCGGCGGCCGCTATGACGGGCTTATCAAGAACCTGG
>CAVJEZ010000002.1:26486-35265 GCA_963648625.1 Odoribacter splanchnicus | reverse complement strand
CTGTTATGGGTAAAGAAGCATCTGTTGCACCTAAGGAGCGTGTCAACATTGTCTACCGTCCTGCCACAGGCGATGCACAGGAGGAAGTGGAACTTCCCCTGAAGCTGATGGTGCTGGGCGATTTTACGCAGCGTGCCGATGACAGGGCAATAGAAGACCGCGCCCCGGTCTCCGTTGACAAGGACAATTTCAACGACGTCATGAAAGCCCAGCAGCTTTCACTGAACGTCTCTGTTCCCAACAAGCTTTCCGACGACCCGGATGCAAAGCTCAACGTCAATCTCAATTTTGAGAAAATCAATGACTTTTCTCCTGACGCAGTAGCCGCCCAGGTGCCGGAAATGGCAAAGCTTCTTGAACTGCGCGAAGCCCTCAAGGCCCTCAAGGGCCCCCTGGCCAACGTCCCCGACTTCAGGCGCAAGGTTCAGGAAATCATAAGCGACGACAACGCCAGGAAGGCCCTTCTGGAAGAGCTTGGCCTGGACGACAAGTAGTGTTGCGCAATTTCAGGAAAACGATGCCAGGACAGAGGAACAGGGAACAGCAATGAACGAAGCTCAGAACACACAGCCAGAAGCGCAGGCCGGACAGGCAGCAGCAGTCAGCCTGCTGGACGAAATTGTCGAAGCCAGCCGGCTGAAGCCTGGCGAGGAAGGCTTTTCTGCCACAAAAAACGGCCTCAAGGTCTTTTTGAAGGAACTGGTCAAGGACGGTCCCGAGACCAAGGTGTCTACGGCTGTCGTGGACAAGATGATGACGGAGCTGGACCAGAAGCTTTCCGAGCAGACCAATGCCATCATGCACTGCAAGGAATTCCAGTCCCTGGAATCGGCCTGGCGCGGCATGAAGTTCCTTATTGACCGCACCGATTTCCGCCAGAACATCAAGATCGAATTCATCAACGCCTCCAAGGAAGACCTGCTGAACGATTTTGAGGATGCACCCGAAATTACCCGCTCCGGGCTGTACAAGAACGTGTACACATCCGAATACGGCCAGTTTGGCGGCCAGCCTGTCGGCGTAATCCTGGGCAACTACGAATTCACCCCCGGCACGCAGGACATGGCCCTTCTGCAGAACATTGCCAGCGTCTCTGCCATGTCCCATGCGCCCTTTATCAGCGCAGCCAGCAAGAGCTTCTTCGGCATTGATTCCTGGGAAAAGCTTCCCAACCTGAAGGATATCAAGTCCATCCTGGAAATGCCCCAGTACACAAAGTGGCGCTCCTTCCGCGAAAGCGAAAACGCCCGCTATGTGGGGCTTACCCTGCCGCGCTTCCTTCTGCGCGTGCCCTTCGGGCCTGACACTGTCCCGGCCAAGACCTTTACCTTCCAGGAAGAGGCTGCAACGTCCGACGACTTCTGCTGGGGCAACACGGCCTTTGCCTTTGGCAGCCGCCTCACGGAAAGCTTTGCCAAGTACCGCTGGTGCGCCAACATCATCGGCCCCCAGGGCGGCGGCGCAGTGGAAAACCTGCCGGTCTACAACTTTGAGTCCATGGGCCAGATCCAGACCAGGATCCCCACTGAGATACTTATTTCGGAGCGCCGCGAATACGAGCTGTCCGAGGAAGGCTTTATTGCCCTGACCATGCGCAAGGGCGCAGACAACGCAGCCTTCTTCTCGGCTAATTCCTGCCAGAAGGCCAAGGTGTTTGCCAATACGCCCGAAGGCAAGGAAGCCGAGCTCAACTACAGGCTCTCCACCCAGCTGCCGTACATGATGATCATGAACAGGCTGGCGCACTACATCAAGGTCATACAAAGGGAAAATATCGGCACCTGGAAGGAACGGACCGATCTGGAACGCGAGCTGAACAAATGGATCAGCCAGTACGTGACGGAAATGGACGATCCGGATCCGGTCACCAGGAGCAAGCGTCCCCTGCGCATGGCAAAAATCACTGTCAGCGATGTGGCAGGCGAGCCGGGATGGTACAGCGTTAACATCCTTGCCAGGCCGCATTTCAAGTACATGGGCGCCAGCTTTACCCTGTCACTGGTAGGCAAGCTGGACAAGGAATAAATTTATCCCCCCAAAAAGATACCCGCCTTTTCAGGGCTGGTACAAAATTAAACAGAGAGAGGTTCTCAAAATGGCTTTAACTGCATACATGAAGGTCGAGGGCAAAACCCAGGGCGAGATCAAAGGTGACTGCCCCCAGGGCGGCGACAAGAAGGACAAGGTCCTTGTCTACGCTGTCGAGCACCTGGTGGAAATCCCCAAGGACACCCACACAGGCCTGCCCACCGGCCAGCGCATCCATCATCCCCTGACCATCACCAAGCATCTCGACCAGGCTACCCCCAAGCTGTACAAGGCCTGCTGCACCGGCGAGCAGTGCACCGTGACTCTTGACCACTACCGCATCGGCGCTGACGGCATGGAGCAGAAATACTTCACCATCAAGCTTGAAGATGCCATCGTGGTCTCCATCAACAAGAACACGCCCCTTACCTTCCTGCCTGACAACAAGCCCTACACCGACATGGAATCCGTGAGCTTCACCTATTCCAAGATCACCTGGACCTACAACGACGGCAACATCGAATACGTTGACGACTGGAAGAAGTAGGCTTGAAGAGGGGCTCGGCTCCTAAAACATTGCTTTGTTTGTGGATGTCCTGCGGACTCTTCTGCGGGGCATCCACATTTCTTGTTTTCTGTACCACTGGCCGCAGCTTCTGGCTGTACGCCACAATTGCACCCTCTGCCGGCATGGCAGGGCACCTGCCCGGACAAAAGATGAAAATACGTCTCCTGGAACGCCTCATGACTGCCCAGAAGCAGGGGCCGCAGCCAAAGGAAAACGACCTGTCCGCCTATGTTGCCTCCATAGGCAGCTACCTGGACCGCATTCTCAATACCAAGCAGGGCAACTCCCTGTGCAATCCTGATCTCGGCATGCCGGACATCACCAACTTTGCCCAGTACGGCGGCGCCGAGGTAGAGGCCCTTGAAACAAGCATGAGCGAGACCATCAGCCGCTTTGAGCCCAGGCTAAAGGACGTCGAGGTCCGCTACATGCCGGAGAAGAACACCTCCTTCAACATGGCCTTTTCCCTGACTGCCAAGATACAGCACGAGGGGACCCTGATTCCGGTTATCTTTGAAACAATCCTGCTCCCAGACGGGCGTATAGAAATCCAGGGCTACGCATGATCCTTGACTACTACCAGCATGAACTTGAGCTTTTGCGCATGCGCAGCAAGCACTTTGCAAAGCTGCACCCTGCCCTGGCCCATATGCTTTCAGAAGACAGCACCGACCCGGATGTGGAACGCATCCTGGAAGGCTGCGCCTATCTTACGGCCAATATACGCCAGAAGCTGGACGATGAATTCCCCGAGATCATACACGCCCTTATCAACGTCATAGCGCCGCACTACATGCGGCCCGTGCCCTCGGCCACTATCATCGGCTTTACTCCGCGGCGCGGACTGAACGAGTGCCTGACCATTTCCCGGGGTACCCTGCTCAATTCCGTAGAGATAGAAGAAACGGCATGCACCTTTTCCACCTGTTCAGACGTGGAAATTGCCCCTCTTGAGATCACAGGCGTCCTCCTGGCCAGGGAAAAAAACGACAAGGGCGTCTTACGCATCAAGTTCAGCACGCTCAACAACCTGCCGCTCTCCCAGGCCGTGCCCAAAAAGCTGACGCTTTACTGCACCGGCGCCTATGCCGAGGCAGCCAGGCGCATCAAGCTTTTGTGCCTGCATGCCACTGAGGCGCGCATTATTCCTGAAGAAGCACAGGGATCAGCCCCGCTTACCCTGCGCGGGAACAACATTTTCACTATGACCGGCTTCAGGGAAGAAAACGCCATTCTTCCCTATCCCAGGCAGTCCTTCCCTGCCTTCCGCTACCTGCAGGAATTCTTCATGATGCCCGAGCGTTTCTGCCAGGCTGAAATGCCCGGATTTGAAACCTGGACAACGCGCGGCAACGGACAGACGTTCACCATCGAGGTAAAACTGGACAAGCTGCCTGATGAGCTTCCCGCCTTCGAGGCCCATCACCTGCATCTCTTTGCCACTCCGGCAGTCAATATCTTTCCCATGGACGGGAAGCCGATCAACCTGGATTTCCGCAAGGACAAATATACTATCGTTCCTGACGCCGGAAAGGCTTCAAACCAGTGCACTGTCTACAGCGTGGAAAAAATAACGGGCATAAAGCAGGGCGAGAGCACGCCCCATGAATATACCCGCTTTGTGCACTTAAATCCCAGTTCCAAGCCCCAGCCTGTCTACCATCTGACAACCAATATTACTGACGCCAACGAGCTTCAGGTAAAGCTGTCTGTCGGACAGATGCTGGGCGATGTTCCTGTGCCCGAAGTGATCTCCGTAAGCTTGCGCTGCACAAACGGGCGCCTGCCCGAAAAGCTGCACGCAGGCGACATCTGCAGGCCGACCGACACATCGCCGCAGCTTGCCGAATTTGCCAACTTGAGGCAGCCCACGGCGTCGGCACTGCCTCCGCTGGGAGACAACACGCTCTGGCGCCTGCTCTCGCACCTCTTTCTCAACTATCTCTCTGTTGCCAGCACGGAAAACATACGCAGCATTCTCAAGCTGTATATATTTGGAAGAAGCGGCGACAATGCCAGCCAGGTCTCGCATATAGGCAGGGTGGACGGCATCCAGCATCTGGAAGTCCATTCCATGCAGAAGCTGGTGCACGGGGAGCTTCTGCGGGGAAAGAAGATTACCCTGGTCCTCAGGACGGAAAACTTTGTCAATGACGGCGACATGTATGTCTTCTCAGCCATACTCAACACCTTCCTGAGCAGCTATGCATCGGTCAATACCTTCACCATGATGCATACGACGGACAGCAGCGGGCGCCTGGACATCACCTGGCCGGCAAGGCTGGGATCGAGGCCGCAGCTGTGATCAGCGATACGCCTCTCCTCAAAGACATGTTTGCAAGGCCCTGGGCCTATTCCTTTGTGCAGATTACGCGCATTCTGCGCTATTACTTTGCAAACTCCGAACGGTTCAGCACGTTTATTGAAAAGCATGTCATTATCAGGCCGCATCTTACGCTTGCCTTTCCATCCCACGATGTTGTCAGCCTGAAAATCATTGACTCCCGGGGCCATGTTGTCCCCGAACCGCCTGATGACGAGCCTCCTGTCTTCCTGCTCACAGTCAATATGCTGGGGCTCTACGGCACAAGCTCGCCCCTGCCCACATTCTATACTGAGGACCTGCTGGCAGAGGAGCGTGAAGACCTGCGTGGCGTGCGCGACTTTTTCACAGTCCTGAACACGCGCTTCTATGATCTCTTCCTGCACGCAGGCTGGTTCCGCTTTCCGCCCATCAGGACAATTTTCGAGCAAAAAGACTACTCGCTGGGTGAAAAGGCCCTGGCCCTGGGCGGCCTGCCTTTCGCTTGCAGGGACGCCTATCCCTTCTCCATTGAGAACAAGTTTCCCCTTATAGGCCTTTTCAGCCTCTTCCCTCGTTCGGCAAAGGCACTGCAGGCCTATCTGACATGCTGCCTCGGCTGTACCTGCCACATCACCGAATGCGTGGCCGGCTATGAACCAGTCCCAAAGGACCAGCGCTGCAAACTGGGGCTTGGCAACTGCACCCTGGGCGAGGATGCCATGCTGGGCACCAGGCTGAAAAACAGGGCCGGGCGCATAAAGCTCACCCTTGAAAACCTGACAGAGGCGCAGCTGCTTCACTATTCCTCGCCTGAGGGCCGCAAACAGCTCTTCAAGCACATCAATTTTTACTGCACAGAGCCTCTCAATGTTGACCTTGAGATGTCCCTGGACAAGGCTTATGTCCATGGGACATGCCTCTACAAAAGGAAGCCGCCCGAAAAAAAGGACGGCACGCAAAGGACAGGCCGGAAGGCAGAAGCTTTTCGTACAGGGATTCCCGCCACGTCTCAGGACAGTGCAAGGGAACAAATGGGGACATTCTGCTTTTTAGGGCAGAACACCTGGCTCGGAACGCAGTCCGTTTCCCTGACAAAGGGCATTGAGAGCGAGCACAAGGAAGGCCCGGGCATACTTTTCTTCCGCGGGACCAGATGGGAAAGCAAGGCCAAAAGGGAGCAGGATGCCTGACGCCTCTCCTGCTTCATGGCACAAGACGCTGTCTTTTTGTTGCCCCATTCCCTTTTTCACTGCATACTTGCCATAACGCTGTCCGCATGCATAACGCATCCGGCCGGCTAAGCATCCTTTTTCTTTTCTGTTCAAAAAAGGAGAGATCATGATTGGCGTTGATATGAAAGGGCTTATCGACAAGCTCGACGCCTGCTGCGTGCAGGTGCTCAACACTGCAGCCGGCATGGCCGTCAACAGGGAACACTACGAAGTCACTTTCGAGCATTTTCTGCTGGCACTGCTGGAAGAAAAGCAAAGCGATCTCTCCCTTATGATACAGGCCTCCGATGCAGACGCGGATGCCATACAGAGAGAGGTTGCGCGCACGCTGTCGCAGTTCCGCAGCGGCAATACGGGCAGGCCGGTCTTTTCCCCGGCATTGCAGGACATCCTTGAGGCCGGCTGGCTCATCTCGTCAGTGGACCTGAACTGCCCGTCCGTGCGCTCTGGCGGCGTGCTCCTGGCCTTTCTCAGGCGTCCCGGCTTCTATGCGCAGGGCGACTACACGTCCCTGTTCCGCTCCCTTGACGCAGACACGCTGGCAAGGGACTTTTGCTCCCTGACAAAGGACTCCTGCGAAAACGAAGCATTAAGCGTATCAGATACAGCCGCCGCGGCCGGTACAGCTGGCGCTATGCAGGGAGCAGACGGGGCAGCAAAGCAGGGCTTTATCGATCGCTTCTGCGAGGACTTCACAGCCAAGGCCAGGGCCGGCAAGGTGGACCCTGTCTTTGGCAGGGATCAGGAAATCCGCCAGATGGTGGCCATCCTGGCCAGAAGGCGCAAGAACAATCCCATCCTTGTAGGCGAGCCCGGCGTCGGCAAGACAGCCGTCATGGAAGGGCTGGCCCTGCGCATCAGCGAAGGCGACGTGCCGCAGACGCTGAAGGACACAACCCTGCTCAACCTGGACATGGGCCTTCTTGAGGCAGGCGCTTCGGTCAAGGGCGAATTTGAACGCCGTCTCAAGGGTGTTTTGGACGAAATCAAGTCCTCTCCCAAGTCTATCATCCTCTTCATCGACGAGGCGCACCTCCTTGTGGGCGGCGGAGCCTCTGCCGGCGGATCGGACGCAGCCAACCTCATGAAGCCTGCCCTGGCACGCGGCGAAATACGCACCTGCGCAGCCACGACCTGGAAGGAATACAAAAAATACTTTGAAAAGGATGCCGCCCTGGCCAGGCGCTTCCAGCTGGTCAAGCTGGACGAGCCCTCCGTTGCCACAACGGCCCTTATCCTGCGCGGCCTGAGGGCCGGCTACGAGGCCTCGCACGGCGTCCTTATCAGGGACGAGGCCCTGGATGCTGCAGCAGAGTATTCTGACCGCTACATCAGCGGACGCTTCCTGCCCGACAAGGCAGTCGATCTGCTTGATACTGCCTGCGCCCGGGTCAAGATATCCATGGTTGCCAAGCCCGGCCCCCTGGAAGACGCCCAGCGCAGGGCCCAGGCCTGCACGCGGCAGATAAACGCCCTGAAAAGGGACATGGAAGAAGGCGTTGCCGTGGATGCAGAGCGCCTGGCAGCGCTTGAAGGCGAGCTTAAGAAAAACGAGGATGCTGCCATCCAGGCAGAAAACGCCTGGTCCAGGGAAAAGGAGCTGGCACAAAAGGTTCTTGATGCCCGTGCTGCCCTGGCAGGCCTGCGCAAGGGCAATGCACAGGAAGGCGAAGAGCCGTCAGATCCGGACAGCATAAAGCAGGCAGAACAAGCCCTGAAAGAGGCCCGCACAAAGCTTGCAGAGGCACAGGGCGACAATCCTCTGGTCAGCGTCGAAGTCACTTCCGATGCCATAGCCCAGGTTGTGTCCGACTGGACCGGCATTCCTGTGGGCAAGATGGCCCGCGACCAGGCAGGGCGCATCAGCGACCTCTTCTCCATCCTCTCCGCCAGAATCCGCGGGCAGGACATGGCCTTGCAGAGCGTTGTGGAGGGCATCCAGGCCAGCAAGGCAGGCCTGCGCGCCCCGAACCAGCCCCTGGGCGTCTTTTTGCTTGTGGGCCCGTCCGGCGTCGGCAAGACAGAGACAGGTCTTGCCCTGGCCGATGCGCTCTTTGGCGACGAGCGCAGCGTCATCACCATCAACATGAGCGAGTTCCAGGAAAAGCATACTGTTTCCCGCCTCATAGGATCGCCTCCAGGATACGTCGGCTACGGCGAGGGCGGCCTGCTTACCGAGGCCGTGCGCCGCAAGCCCTATTCAGTTGTCCTGCTTGACGAAGTGGAAAAAGCCCATACGGATGTCATGCAGCTCTTCTACCAGGTGTTTGACAAGGGCGTGCTCACTGACGGCGAGGGCACCGAGATAAGCTTCCGCAACACGGTCATCATGCTTACCTCCAACCTGGGCTCCGAAATTACCGCGGCCCTGTGCGAAAATCCGGACGACATGCCTGATACGGCCACTGTCCTGCAGGCCCTGCGCCCCATGCTTTCCAGCCATTTCCAGCCTGCCCTGCTGGCACGCATGACCATAGTTCCCTATGTCAGCCTGACGCCCGAGGCCCTTAAGAACATCGCCGTGCTCAAGCTGAACACGCTGGCAGGCCGCCTTGCCGCCAACAGCGGCATGCAGTGCACTTTCTCTGACAGCGTTCCGGGCTGGCTTGCCTCGCGCTGCACCGAAACAGAGACAGGCGCCCGCAA
>CAVJEZ010000002.1:23806-26231 GCA_963648625.1 Odoribacter splanchnicus | reverse complement strand
CCTTCTGTGCTGCTGACCCTGCTTGAGCCCAATGAAGCCCTGGCAAGGCAGCTGGGAGCCGGCATTTCCCGGCTGGGGGCAGACTGTGCCGCCCATTTCTGGAACGACAAGCCTGATGCCCAGGTCCTGGCCCAGCTTTTTAAGGAAGTTGTGCGCCCGGATCTCAGTGCCTGGGTTATTGTGGGAAACCCGCAGTCCTTTACAAAACCGACCATGGCTGCCATCTCCCTGGCAGCACTGGCAGGCCAGCACGCAAGCCTTGCTGAAGACAGGGCAGAGCTGCCCATTATCATCAGCCCCTCGCAGGGCACTATTGCGCACCTGCCCACGCCCCTGGCAGATGCGTCCGTTGTGACGCACGGGCTTGAGGCAAAGACAATAGCCCTCTGCCATACGGCAAAAAAGCCTGCCCCAAGGCCCTACAGGCTCAATGTCCTGCCATTGCACGGGCTGGGCGTCTGGCTTGAATGCGGGCCTTCCGGCGATCCATGGCAGGGCGTTCTCTGCGGCGTCAGCGGTGCAGAGCCCGATGCCCACGGCGTAGGGCAGGCCGGCATCATCCCGCAGCACTCCACCCTGCACTATCCTGTCAGGGGCATGAAGCTTGAGGTCCGCTCCCATGAGTTTACAGCGTGGGGCACTCAGAATACACTAACTGCAGCCGATTCCTACTTTATCAGGCTCAGCGCCCTGCCCGAGGCCGTTGTGCTCGGCCCCTTCCCGTCAGAGGACTCAGCCGAGCTCTATGTGCTTGACCTCTGCTAGGGAACGCTGCGGCTCAGCCTTCTGCCAGGCCGCAAACAATCAGGACATGACCAGGACAACGACAAGGATGCCGATGCACAGGACATGCTTTTCATCTCTCTGCACGCCATGGAAAAAGGGCCTCATCTTGCTTGCCCTCTGCACAAGCCTGCTTCTTTGCGGGTGCTCTTCCAGCACGCCCACAATCATACCGCCTGGAACGACGGTGACGCCGGGGCTTACGCCCGACACCATTGCCTGGAATTTTGCACCCAAGGCCCTGGTGCTGCATATCAAGGCTGATCCGCAGCTGAACTTTGCCGACGACCAGGCCCACACGCTGAGGCTCATTATCTACCAGGTATCCAAGCTGGATGCCTTCAACAAGCTGGCTGAGACCAAGGAAGGGCTTGCCACGCTGATGCAGGGGCAGAGCTTTGACAAGTCTGTGGTGGACGTGGAGACCATGATCATCACGCCCGGCCAGGTGGAGTCCCTCAACATGGACAGGGCAGAGGGCGCAAAGCACGTGGCCATGGTAGCCGGGTACTACCAGCTTGAGCCCGGCATGGTCAGCCGCACCTGGTCCGTGCCCATCGCCACCTATGATGACGGCGTCTTCTTCAAGACGCGCTACTACTATCCCGGCCCGCTTGAGATGATACTTCTTTTCGGATCGTCTTCCCTGCAGCGCTTTACCAAACCGGCGGAGAGCAAATAATATGTCAAAAGGTCCTGTTTTCTGGCATCAGGGGCTGTTCTTGCAGCCACAGCATTTTCAGCAGACCGATCTGCGCACGCATCAGATGCTTGCCGAGATGGCAAACGCCTGCCACCCGTGGTTCTGGGGCGTAAGCAGGCTTGACTGGGACAGGGGTGCGCTGGCTGCAGGCACTGTGCAGTTCAACAACATAAAGCTTTTCATGCCCACGCTGGGCTTTGAGCTCTCCCTGCCCGGAAACGCTGTCTGCGCCGGGCGCAAGGCTCCTGATACCCTTAATGCAGGCGATACGCTGGACGTATGGCTGGGCCTCAGGAACCTCAAGGAAGGCGACATCAATGTCACTGTTGCTGCCGATGCCAGGGAGCAGGCGGCAGCAGGCACAGCCATGGTCGTTTCCGAGGGACAGCCGGACACTATCGATCTTCTTGAGGATGCGCCTCCGGCTACAGTGCGCGAGATGCGCTTTGTGCTGCAAATCGTCTTTGGCAATGAAACAAGCGAGGCAAGGGACATGTCCCTTCTGCCTGTGGCCCGCCTCATGCAGACTGCCACCGGACTTACGGTGGACAACGATTTTGCTGCCCCCTGCCTGCGCCTTGAAGACTCTCCAGTGCTGCTGTCCTTCCTGCGCGAGGTCCGCGACCGCATCATGGTCAAGACACGCGAAATGGACAGCTACAAGGGGCTTGCCAGGCGTGCCCGCCTGGACGAGCTTACCTCCGTGCTTCTGCTTCTGCGCACCCTGACGCGCTTTGTCCCCAGGCTGCAGCTCATAACAGACATGCCTGTGGCTGCCCCCTGGGACGGCTATCTGCTGCTGCGCGAAATACTGGCCGAGCTGTCCGTATTCTCAAACAGCCTCAATGCCCTGGGCGAGGATGAAAACGGCATATGCCGCATCCTGCCATACGTTCACAATGATCCGGCTCCCTGCTACCGCAGCCTGCGCGATGCCAT
>CAVJEZ010000002.1:0-23483 GCA_963648625.1 Odoribacter splanchnicus | reverse complement strand
ACTCAGCCTTGTGGCCCATGGTGCGCATGCAGGAAGGCATAGCCATGAGCTGGGCAGACAAGCCTGACGATCTGGAAGCATACTTTATCGTCCTGGAGGACTAGCCTGGCCACGGAGACCGGGCAGGCCCGTTTACAGCACGGGATGCACTAGGCAGCTGCTGCACGCAATAAATTTCAGGGGATTTTCAAGGAAATAAAATGAAAAAATTGCTTAGAATATTTTTTTTAGTTGCGTGCATAGCAGCTGTACTTGCGTATTTTTATATGGACCAGCTGCTTCAGTTCTTTAGCCCCAAGCCTCACACAAGCATAGAGGTTGCCTTCCAGAAAACAAAGGAAATAGACAAGCTCTATACAGGCGTCTACCTCATCCCTGTTCTTGACCCGCAGTATGGAACACTAAAAAGAAATAAGTGGAAATTCTGGGCTGATGATGAAGAGGTCGTCAAAGGATTCTGCAAAAAGAAATACGAGGTTTCCGTAGGATACGACAACCTAACAGCCCTCCTGAGCGACGAGGAAGTCAAAAAAAATGCATGCAATGGCAAAACAGACAAACTGCCTGAGCCGAAGATCCTGGCTGTAAATACCCAAAATACTATAGCTACCGGCAATTACGACGGCGATGGGCGTTGCTACCAATGGGATCAAAATGCAGAAGAGCGCAAGGACATCATCAGGACCGAGATGCATAACATCGGCATTCTTGAAAAAGTAAACAATCGCGGCCGAGAGTCGCTGAAAGCACTTGCCTCAGTCTTCTGCGAGTAAAGACCATGAAACATATATCTGTTTTTTTTGCTGTTCTGCTTCTTCTCCTGTCCGGCTGCGAACAGCAGACATCACTGCAGGACATAGAAAAAGATATCCGTGCCGAAGTCGTCAGAGAAGCACCAGGAATTGCCACCCTGCAGGGAATCTATACCGTATCATACTTGAATTACAAAAAAAATTGGATCACGTCAGATGACATTTACATCCAAAAGGACATTGTCACCATTGATTACGGCTTCGAGATTGACGAAAATGCCATACGGGTCATTGCGGGAGATGCGAAAAACATCCTCCAGGTAAGGCTGAACAAGGGCAAGCGTCTTGCAACCAACCGTGATACACAACGCAGTGAAACGACCCACAAGGGATATAGACCTGAGGGCGAAAACGGTTTGCAACTGGATATAGATGCTGAAATCAACAAGGAAATCAAGGCCGAAATTCCAAAATACGAAGATAGCAATCTGAGAATGGCAGCTGATAACATCAAAAATTTATTCAAGGTCCTGGCTGCAAAATATGATCTTGAACTGGATTTTAAGATAGACGGATGATGAACTATTCTGCCGGGTCCTTCAAAAATTATTCTTACCCTGCCATCGTACAGCACGCTTCAAGAATTACAGAGAATACAATGCACATTTCTGACATAGCTTATAAAGGGGGATGCGATTTCCCGTGCATAATGCCCGCATAATGCGGCATAATGCCTCGCATAATTTCTGATGAAACTCTACCAGGCATGTCTCCCGCTTATGGTCTTTGCCGGCGTCTTCAAGCAAACCCCCGGGCTTGCTTCGGCATCCTATGACGATGTGCGCTCCGACGTGGACAAAATGCTCCTGCAAATGCGCATGCAGTGTGCCGACGTTCCCGAAAAAGACTACAAAGAGGCCTTTTTTGCCGTCTGCGCCTTTGTGGACGAAGCGCTTCTCACCAGCAGCTGGACAGAAAAGCTCAGATGGCAGGCCAGCACCCTGCAGAGGACCTGCTTTGGCACGGTAAACGCCGGTGTCGAATTCTACGAGCATCTGCGCAGGCTCCTGGGAAAAAGCACTCCCGCCGCAGGACAGCAGGACGTGGTGGAGCTGACCGAAATTCTTCCGGAATCTTCCTTCCGCAGGCAGGAAGAGACGGCTTTCTCACGGATAAAGGCAGGACTGGCCAGCCTCTGGCGGAAAGCACTCTCCCTTATCCGCAAAAAGAAAAAGACGGCTTCTTCAGAGTCTCCCTGGACAACGGCCATATTCCATGCGTCTTCAGCAAATCCGGGGGACAATGCAAAGACAGTGTCCGATTTCTGGCATGAAGACGTCCTTTCCGTGTACGGGGCCTGCATGGCAATGGGCTTCAAGGGACAGTACTACGATGCCAGAGAGCAGGACGAACTCTATGCCATGACTATGGACAGCCTGAAAAAAGGCATAGGCAGCCGCATAGCCCCGGGCCAGAGATTTTTTTCTCCTGAATCGTATTACATGCCTGAAGCAACAGGGCCCAGAAGGCACATGAACAAGGCTGTCCGCTTTGTCCTGTATGCTGTGCCCATAGCTGTCACGCTTGCGCTGTATATGATCTATTCCCATGCCATTTCCGCCTTTACCAGCCACTGGATACGGGCACTTGGCGGCTAAGGGAATGGTACGCAGGCCATGCCGTTGAACCGGCCATGGCCCGTTGCACTTTTCTACAAACCGGCGCATAGCCTGTTTTTTATTTTTTTTGCCAACGCATTAACTGGAGACAATTGGATGCCAAAACCATGCAGGACGTTCTGCAGACTTTCTGCATGGATCAGGCTCCCGGGATAGAGGATGAACAGGGTTCTGGGCTATCTTATACGCATACTGGCCATCGTGCTGCTTCTGGCACTGCTTGGCGGCGCAGGCTGGGCTTTGCACTATTACTGCAACTGGACCTGGCAGAGCGTTGCCGCTCTGGGCCTTGCGCTTCTTGCCATTGTCATTGTGGCCATAAGTCTGCGCCATTTCCACTACAAAAGGCGTGAGAAGCGTTTTCTCAGGCGCATGACCGAGCATGACAATCCAAGCCTGGCAGCACAGACGGACGATGAAAGCATGGCCAGGCTGCGCGACCGCTGGCGCACAGGCATCAAGGCCCTGGAAAACTCCGTCCTGCCTGACAAAGGCGATGCCATCTATTCCCTCCCCTGGTTCATGCTCTTTGGCGAGTCAGGCTCAGGCAAGTCAACTGCCGTCTACCATTCAAGGCTCGGCACCTATTCCGGCTGGATGGATGCCTCGTCCAGCAGGCCTGCCTCAACGCCCAACTGCGACTGGTGGTTCTTCAAGAATGCCGTAGTCATTGACACGGCCGGACACTACGCCGTGCCTGCCAACAGCGAGTACGACAACCGCGAATGGCAGGAATTTGTCAAACTCCTGGCTGCCTACAGGCGCAAGGAGCCGCTAAACGGCCTTATCCTGACCCTGTCCACGGAACAGCTGCAAAGGGGGCAGGAAAGCATCATATTTTACGGTCACTGCCTGCGTACCGGCATCCACACCCTGGCCCGTGCCATGGGAGCAAACTTCCCTGTCTACATTCTGGTCACAAAATGCGACCGCATCCTCGGCTTCAACGAGCTTGGCGCCCTCCTGCCCAAAGAGGAATGCCACCAGGCCCTGGGGCTTCTTAATCCCGAAAATGGTGCCGAGGGACATTGCGACAACATGGCCTTCCTGGAAAAGGCGCTTGCCCACACAAGCCAGCGCCTGCAGGATCTGAGCATGCTCTTCTGCGCCGAGACAAGGCAGAATGCAAGCAAAATTGCAGCCCTGCCTGCAGAGCTTGCCAGGCTCTTCCCCGGCATCAGGGCCTTCACCGAAGCCGTTTTTGCGCCAGGAACCTATGACGTAACACCCAGCCTGCGCGGCATCTTCTTCAGCAGCGGCCGCCAGGAAGGAAACGTAACATCAAACATTCTCTCAAGGCTGGCCACATTCAGGGACATGGTCTGGCCTTTGCCGGACACAAACAAAAGCCTCTTTTTGCGGGATTTCTTCTCCTGCATCCTGCCCAAGGACAGGCCCTTGAGCAACATAGCGGACCGCTGGCTTTCCCCGCAGACCTTCAGGCGCTACAGGTCCTACATGTTCTTTCTGCTCTTCATGCTGGTTTTGTGCTCGTATTTTACGCTTTCGTTCAAAATACGCATGGATGACATGGTGGTCAGGCAAAAGAACATTCCCTCTGCCGTGGCGCTTGATGCCAATCTGAACAAGCGGGTCGAGTCCTTAAGCGTTGCTGCCGATACCATCCAGGCCTTTGAAAAGGATGTCCAGGA
This sequence comes from Odoribacter splanchnicus, assembly GCA_963648625.1. GTDB lineage: Bacteria > Desulfobacterota > Desulfovibrionia > Desulfovibrionales > Desulfovibrionaceae > Desulfovibrio. The sequence continues at coordinate 19,400 of CAVJEZ010000002.1, read as the reverse complement.
CCAGCGCTTCCTAAAGCCTGGCAGAAGGCAGGCCCAGCAGCTGCTTGAGAGCCTGAGGCACAACTACGTCACCTGGGTCAGGCCAAACCTAATATTCCCGGAAACGGACAAGCTGGATCAGGATCTCCTCGTCATGCCCAGGGACAAGGCAAGGCATTTTCTTGTTTCCCTCTGCGACTATAATTCCTGGCTCAACAGCATCTTTGAAAGCGTCAGGACTAAATCGGCCCTGCCCCCTGTCAATGACCAGATGGACGAGATGCTGACCGACCTGGAAGAATACCTTCCCTACAACAGCGTCTATCTGCGCAATGTTCTGGCAAGCTATGCCAGATGGGAAAATCCCGAGATACTGGACACTGTTTTTGCCGACAAAAGTTCCTCCATCAATGCCTATATGCATATTCTGGGGACAAACCTGGACTGGCTCACGGAATGGCTTAACATGCGGCCCGGTATCGAGCCTGTGCGGCTGACCACCTTCTGGCCCAAGGGTCCGGCAGAGCCCTTTGTTCCGCCTGCCTACACAGTTGCCGGCTTTAACCGCATGGAGGCTATCCTCTCCCGCCTGCGCGAAACGACAGAGGACAACCGTGCCTTTTCAAAACTTGAGGAACAGTACCGCAACGACTATGCCAACGCCCTTCGCGCCGCCTGGTGGCAGGTGGCCGCGGCTTTCCCCATTGCCCTGCAGAACAATATTTCCAGGGACTCATGGGCAAAGCTGGGCATTGACATGGCAGGCTACGACAATCCCTACTATGCCTTTGTCCAGTCCATGGCCAAGGCCTTCAAAAAGGTTGCGGACAAGGGCACGCCCAACATAGAGGACAGCCTCATTCTGGCCTTTGCCGATCTGCTGGATGCGCAGAAAAAGAGCGAAAAGCCCGAGACTCTGGACAAAAAGCTTATCCAGAAAAAGGACGAGCTGGCTGCCAAAATCAGCGAAAAGCACGCCGAGCACCTGCATGACCGTGAAGTAGCTTCCAAGGAACTGGCCGACTACCATGCGGCACTGGCAGAGCTGAAGCAAAATACCGAAAACAGGCCCAAGGCCATGGCCATGATGCAGACGGTCTTCAAGGGAGGCAGCGAATCCTCTGCCACCGCCCTGGTCAAGGCAATGCAGGCAGTCGAGCAGCTGCAGCTCCATACCTGCGCTACCTTCAGGGAGCATGAAGACTTCTGGCGCCTTATCAAGGGACCTCTGGCCTGGTACACCTACATGGCTGTCATCCGCTCGGCCTGCGAGCTTAACGACACATGGAACAGCACAGTCCTCAATCCCATTACCATGATGCCGCAGGAATCCATCGTAGACATGATTTACGATGAGCAGAGCCCCATCAACAAGTTTGTGCAGGGGCCCTGCCAGCCTTTCCTCAGCATGATGCAGGGCAGTTTTGCCCCTGCTACCTGGCATGGGCTGCGCTTCCCGCTGAAGCAGGAATTTCTGTCTTTTCTCGATCAGAAAAGCGATCCTGCCCACAAGGCAAAGGAGAAATATGTCGTGGGCATTACGGCCCTGCCGGTAAATGTCAACGACATGGCAGCCAAGCCGCACAGGGCAAGGCTGCGCCTGGAATGCGGCGACCAGACGCAGATCCTCGACAACTACAATTACGAGGTCAGCACCAAATTCACCTGGGAGCCGGCTGTCTGCGGCAAGGTCAGCCTGGAATTCACCTTTGACACCCAGACCGTCACCACTACCTGGGAGGACGAATGGGCCTTCCAGACCTTCCTGAAGGATTTCTCAGGCGGCGAGGTGCTGCTGACGCCCGAGGATTTCCCGGGCCAGGAGGAAGTCCTGAACGAGCTGGACGTAAAGGAAATCCGCGTGCGCTATAGCTTGAGCAATGTCAATGACGCCCTTTCAGCCGAACGCACGCCCACAACGCCGCTTCCGGCTGAAGCGGCCATGTGCACGGACAAGTGGGATGAAAATATCGTCTTCAGCAACTTTGCCTCAGTGAAAAACGAGCTGCCTCTTACGGTACATCCAAAGGACAGCAGCAGCAAAAAAGGCAAAAAGAAAAAGGCCGTGCAGCCCGTCATGCCGCGGATAGGGGAAAACAGCCAGGGAGCAGCCCTTCCTGCCTCAAGGAGCGGCAAATAATGAAGTGCTTCAGATTTTCCAGGTCTTCTGTTTCCAGAGCCACTATTCCGTGCATCTACCTGGGCATATGGCTTATCGGCGTTGTCCTGATCTTCCTCTACGGCATACAGACCAATACCTTCTGGTTGACGGCAGACATCGCCGCCACCGAACCGCAAAAGCTTGAGGCGCCTCGCGATCACCCCATGCTGGACGCAAGGCAGGAACAGGCCAGGCAGGATGAATATGCAAGGCAGCAGGCCGAGAGGGAGCAGGCACAAAGGCAGCAGGCTGTGCAGCAGGTTCAGCAGGTTCAGCAGCCTGCCAGGCACGCTGCCCGCACAGGCCGCCCTGTTATCGGTGCACCCAGGTTCGGGCAGCAGCAGGATAGCTTTGGCGTCAGCTTTGATCTTGGCAGGGACCCGTCAGGGGAGATCACCATAGCCAGGCAGGAAAAGGTTGCTGCCTGGATGATATCCCTTCCCGGGAAATGGGTCATGACAGGACCTGCCTACATTCAGACAGATCATCCCCTTGTCAGCGCCATACTTGTCCTTATTAATAACAACAGGGCCAAGATAAAAATCTTTTACCGCAATCCGCATCAGAAGGAAGGGCAGCCGCCGCAGGTGACACTGACAGACAAGGGGGTCCACATCTCTCTTGTTGACTGACTCCCGATGCCTTTTTAATATAGCTCTTTCATCTGTTACCTTTTTTATCAGCATCTAGTGTGGAGACTCTTATATGAGCAGCCAAAGCAGATATTACGACATGCCCGGCAACATCAAAGTCAAGAACGGCATCGTTCATATTGACATGTACGACGAAGCGCCTGATCCCAAGGCACAGCCAAACGACAATCCCAACTTTGTCTTCAGCGAACGCCTTGCCATGTCAGTCCCCTGCTTTGTCGAACTGTACAGGCTGATGTCCCAGGCCGTAGACAACCTTGTCAGCCAGGGAGTCCTGAGCAGGGATGACGAAGACAAAGCAGAAGAAGAGGGCACAGCAGAGACTGCTTCCGGTCCCGTGGAAGAACAGGATGCTCCTGCCGCAGAAGCAGCGCCAATGGAAGACAGCCCTGCCGGGACAGAACCTGAGGATGCAGGTGCCGCAGCCCCCCAGGCAGCCAGCTCCCGCAGGAACTCCAGGCGCAAGAAAAACAAGCGCAGATAAATCTGCCAGTCTGGCAGGATCCCCAAAAATTACCTTTTATTTGCCGCACTTTCGTTTCTTCAGAGAAACTGCAGTTGCGAGATTACCAGGAGATTATTTATGAGCAGCTTTACCAGATTTTATGACATGCCCGGCAACATCAGGATTGAGAACGGCATTGTCCACATCGACATGTTTGACAAAAAGCCCGGTGCCGACGCCGATGCTGACACCAAGGCCTATGTCTTCAGCGAACGCATTGCCCTCTCCCTTCAGGGCTTCATGAAGCTCTACGAAATGATGTCGCAGGTCGTGGACAATCTGGAAAAGCAGGGCGTTCTGACCAGGAACAAGGCCTCTGAGGCTGCACCCAGCCTGGACAAGTAAAAGGCCACTGGCCTTGTAAGAAGCTTGCGGGAGAGCAGCATGAACAGCCTTACCAAGTTTTACGACCTGCCCGGCAACATCACCGTTAACAACGGCGTTGTCCATATTGACATGTTTGACAAGCATCCTGTGCAGGATTCCGACAAGGATCAGAAGTTTGTCTTCTGCGAGCGTGTCGTGCTGACGATGCCCGGCTTCATAGAGCTCTATCAGATGATGAAAAAGGTCGTGAACGAGCTGGAAGAACAGGGCGCGCTGGCAAAGCCGGCTGCAGGCCAGGCTCTCTCGTAAGTTTTTTATCAAAAAGAGATGGCTGCAGCATCCCCCGGGATGCCCGCAGGATACTGGTTCAGGAGGCCGCACCATGACATACCCTGTCTATTTTGACATGCCCGGCAATATCTCGATTGTAAACGATGTTGTCCATATAGACATGTTTGACAGGGATGAAGACATGGCCTCAGGCACCGAACCTGCCAATCCTGAGCCATTCTACGTCTTCAGCGGGCGTATCGTGCTGCCCCTTCCGGGCTTTCTGGACCTCTACCGCAAAATGTCTAAAATGGTTGGCCAGATTGAGGCAGCACGCGTCCTGACAGCAACTGCGCGGGCAGGCATGCTTCCCAAAAGGCAGACAGCAGGAGACAAATCATGACGGACTTAAGCCAGCCGGTCTTCACGTTTACCGTGGACGGACAGGACGAAAAGACCTTCTATGTAGTCCGCTTCAGCGGAAGCGAGGCCATTTCAAGCCTGTATGCTTTTGACATTCTGCTTGTTTCTGAAAAAGAAGATATAAACCCGGCCGACATTTTGCAGAGCACGGCCCATCTGCGCATCCTGCCGCCCTTTGCACCTGAAGGCGGCCTGGAATACACGGGCATACTGTCTTCCTTCCAGATCCTGCACCGCATGGGCAGCCATTATGTCTATGCGGCAAGGCTGCAGCACAAGCTCTGGTGGCTGACCCTTGTCCAGCAAAACAGGGTCTTTGTGGACAAGACGCCCATCGAGGCCTGCACGCAGATCCTGAACGAGGCAGATCTCAGGGGATCGGACTTTGAGTGGAAGATTCTCAAGTCCTACCCCTCGCGCGAATTCATCTGCCAGTACGGAGAGTCTGACTTTGCCTTTTTCAGCCGCTGGCTTGAGCGCCTCGGCATCTACTACTGGTTTGAGCAGACAAAGAACGGCCCCTGCTGCACCCTGGCAGACACCAGCATGGCCCATACGCCGCTGCCGGGCTGCGAGACCTGCGACTTTACCGAGGCCAGCGGGCTCAATCCCGACAACCCCGGCCAGGTAGTCACCGATTTTAACCTCACCTGCCCGCCCCTGCCAAAAGAAGTCTGCTGCAAGAACTACAATCCGCAGAAGCCGGAGCTGGATCTCTCCTGCACGGCCAGCGTCAGCGACAAGGGACGCGGCACGTTCTACCGCTACGGCGACAATTTTACGACGACATCGGAGGGCAGGCAGCTGGCCGAAATCGAGGCCCAGTCCCTGCTATGCCAGGCTTCCGTCTTCCGCGGCCTGTCCCACAACCCGGGCTTAAGGCCGGGGCATACCTTTACCCTGCGCCGCCATTTCAGGTCTGCCTGGAACCAGAGCTACCTCACCTGCGAGGTGCATCATGAAGGCAGCCAGGCGCGCCTTGTGGCCCGCACCCTCGGCTCTGCCACGGATGTCCTGAGGGATGCTGACAAGCTCTTTTACCGCAATTCCTTTGCCTGCATTCCGGCTTCCACCCAGTACCGAGCCCGGCGCACGACGCCGTGGCCCAGGCTTGCAGGATCGTTCCCTGCCAAAATCGACGGCGAGGGCTCTGCCGCCATGGCCCAGCTGGACAGCCAGGGACGCTACAAGATTGTCCTGCCTTTTGACAGGGCGCAGCGCGGCGGAGGCAAGGCCTCCTGCTGGGTACGCATGATGCAGCCCTATGCCGGCGAAGGCATGGGCTTTCATGCCCCTCTGCACAAGGGGACAGAAGTGCTTATTACCTTCCTGAACGGCGATCCGGACCAGCCTGTCATAGCCGGGGCCGTGCCCAATCCCATGACCCCGTCGCCCACAACTAATGCCAACGCCGCCCAGATCAACCTGACCAGCGCCAGCGGCCAGAATTTCAGCATGGACGATACGCCGGGAAGCTCTCATATCCTGCTCTCTTCCTCTGACAAGCAGTCCTTTATCAAGATTACAGAGTAAGACTACAGAGCAACAGGTGCGCCAGCTCCCGATGCAGCTGATGGCAGGATTATCACTGCCTTCAGGAACTTTTCAGGAACGCCCGCAAAACTTTCCTGCCTGAGCCGCTCATAGGCTTTTTTTACGAGCCTTTTTACGGGCCTTTTCATGGGCCTTTTCATGGGCCTTCACCGGGCGGTGCAGAACGCCCGGACCGTCAAGGATACAAAACATGGCACCCGTTCAATACACGCCTGAAAAAGGCATTACTCTGGTGGCAAAAAAAGGGCTCAACATATCCATCAAGGCAAATGCCGTCATGAATGCCGGGCTGAGCATAAACCAGGTCAATATAGGTGAAAATGGCACAAGCATGGGCAGCGTTGTCGTGGGAGGAAGCCTGATAACGATCCTCGGGGCAGCTTTCAAGGCAGCCTACAATCTGGCCACTTTCTCCGCTACGTTAACGACGGGCTACTCTGTCTCAAATTATGCCAGCATGGATGAAGTCAAATATACCAATCTCGTAGCCAGCTACGGCGAGATTGCAGATGATAACGGCGTTGTTGCTGAAAACATACGCACAGCTGCCCGCGTGCAGAATAACTATGTCAAAAAATCGGACCTGGAAGGCGCAGGCATTCAGATAGAGGCCCGTAAGAATGAAATAAACAATATGTGCACTGAAATGACAGGTCAACTGACCCAGATACAAAGTAACAGGCAGCTCTCTGCAAATCTGTACCATAAACTCTGCGCCAAAAGAGATGAGCTTACCACTGTGAAGAATGTCATTGCAAATCTGCTTAACGAAGTAAAAACAAACTCTTCTTCTGCTGTTGCAAGCAAAAAAGAGGTTGCGCAAATCGACTCAGAACCAGGCAATCATATAAATGAATAACATATTTGAATAACAATATGGTTGTACATTATGGCAAAAGTAAACAAATATGAAAATGGCGCAGCCAGCATAGAATTTGTTTCTAACAAATATATAAAGGTCAGCTGCACGCAGTCCAACGAAATCACCATCGGTGCAACGGCCGTCTGCAATGGCGGGGTAATCTGCATGTTTGATGCTCTGCCCGTTGCCTTTGCCAGTACTGACGGCCTTGACATCAATCTGAAAGCCGGTGTCGAAGTCGATATCAGCAAGACATCATTTAAAAAAACCGGGACTAAAGGCTCGGTTAAGACCCTGGCTGTGTCTTCCTGCACAAACACAGTCGAAAACTGCATACAAAAAATAGGCATTATAAGCGCAAATACATCGCTGCTTACAGCAGAAAACATTGTCTATGGCCAGAAAAGAGATCTCATAAGCCAGATGACTGAGATAAATACTGCACACCAGAATATATCCGAGAAAAAAAACAAGGTAGCCATAAGACTTGAGGTATCCAACGGGCAGCAAATAAATCTTTCTGGACAGATAAATGAGCAGATAAACCAGATGCAAGAAACTATTAATCAGCTCAGGGAAGTGGAAACAAAGCTTACGGAAATCATCAGGCAAAAAAGCTCAGTCGGCGCAGCAAAAAATGAGCAGGGAGGAATTTCGTCCAAATCAACCGGCGTGCTTAACATGTAGGCTTCGGCACAACCGTCCTCTTCCCATGCTGTCTTCTTTTTCACCTCTGTCCTGGCGGGTCTGACATGGCTACAAATATCACGGGATTAAACCTGACAACTTCTGCTCTTGTCTTCTTAAAGGTAACTGCCGGCGCCAGTTCCGATCTTCTGGTAGGCGGCTTTGGCAAAGCAGTAGTAGGACCATCAAGCACATTGTCTGTTTCAGGAGCAAATTTTAGTGCCAATGCAAGCTTCCGCTTTGCTGCCTCAGCCCTTGGCTACCAGAAAACCATAGTCAACGGCAACCTGCAGACAATGCGCATAAGCGACATCAAAAAAAAGACCGCACTGATTGCGGCCTCGCTGGAAACCAATGTCGGCAGGAAAATGATGGAGCAGATAGATGTGGAAACCTATGCCACGGCAAATGAAATAAATGAAAAACACGATGAAATTGTCGAGACATGCAATGTAAAGACAGGCCAGGCAACTGAGATACTGACAACATGCTCCGAGACTGTTGAAGAAATAAACAGCATTATCGAGGATTATCAGACGACCAGCAACGAAATAAACAGGATGATTGAAAGCTCCAGCCAGATTATAGCCGAATGCAGCCAGGTTATTTCTTCACAGGCTTCCACTGTGCAAAATAAAGTCGAACTCAACAGCACAGCCTCAAACGCCTTCAGCACAAAAATCTGGAATTAAGCCATGCAGATACTGAAAGACACTACGACGGGGATCACCTTTTCCCCCTTTGCTATAGGCGGCGTATGGAACCTGCAGGTCGCAGTCCTGCATTATTTTTCCCTGGAAAGCCCTGATACGGCACTGCCAGAGCAGGACCTCTGGAACGAGTGCACAAAGGAACTGGGGAATGCCGTGCTGGATGCCGGCTTTCCCAAGCCGCGCGGCGAAGTACTTATTGCCGGATGCTGGCATTCTCCCACAAGGCAGGCAGAACAGGGCGGGTATGCTAGCTTTAAGGCAGGCCCGCTCACGCGCCGCCTGGCCGTCTTCGGGCCGAGATACTGGCAGGACCTGCCACTGGCTGCCATATCCGAGCCAAAGGCTGTGACATCCGTTCCCCTGACCTGGGAATCAGCCCTGGGCGGCACGGATTTTCCGGAAAACGCAGCAGGCATCGGGACACAGTCCGTTCCTGCACCCTGGGGCGGCATGTGCCGTCCCCTGCCCATGGTGGAAGATCCGGCTTCAGGGCTTGTGACCTCGCCTTCTTCAATGCCTGCCCCGGCAAGCTTTTTGCCCAATACGGCTGACAGGCCTTCGAGGCTGGCCCTGGCAGGCACCTATGATGCCCGCTGGCTTAATGAATTCTGGCCAGGCTTTCCTGAGGATGTTGATCCCGAATTTTTCATGACGGCAGATCCCGCCCAAAGGCTGCCCAAAGGCTACACAGGAGGCGATGCCTCCTGCGATCCAGGCTATTTTGCCGGCGGCGAGGAATTTTCGCTGGAAAACATGCACCCCTCCAGGGCGAGGCTCATGGGACGCCTGCCCAGGAAGAAAGTGCGCGTCTTTGCCACAAGAAGCCTTGAAAAGCCAAGAACAGGATGTCCCCCTGTCCAGGACGGAATTGGTGTAAAGGAGCCTGAAAACAGCCGCTTTGAGGAAGCAAGGGCCCATCTTGAGACAGTGTGGTTCTTCCCGGGCATTGAACGCGGCGTGGCCCTCTACCGCTGTGTCCTCCCCTGTGCAGACGATGAATACAGCGACATTGTTTCGCTTATGCCTGTGGTGGAAGACAGGGATGCCCCTCTGACAGACATAGCCTACTGGCTTGCGGAAAAGAAAAAGCGCACGCCAGTCATCGAGATCCCCAAGCCGTCCATTCCTCCTGAGGCGCAAAAAGCCATGGCCCAGGCCAGCGATGCTGTCAGGACCCTGGAAGAAGATCTTAATCTTGCTGCGGACAGGGCCATGGGAAAGGCTCCGGCCATAGAGCCCGATCACAAGGCCATGCTGGCACAGGCAAGGGCAAAAATCAGGCAGGAGCTTGAGTCCCTGGACAAAAACTGCGCAGCTCTTGCAAGCCTGGGCAGACAGTCCGGTGCGGCCTGCAAGGTACAGCCTGTGGCCTTTGACGGCCTGAAAGCCGGCCTTCAGGCCATGCTTGAACGCCTTGACAAGACTGAGGCCAGCCTGAACGAGGCAGAAGCGCTCATGGCTGAGGGAGAAAAGGCCCTGGCAGAAGGAATAAGCCGCACAGAAGGCTTTATTGACGACATCCCGCCCACGGAAGCAGACAAGGAACTGCAAATGGGCAAGGCAAAGATGCGCGAGCTGGAAGGCCTTTTAAGCGGGAAGACATGGAGCAGGCAGGTTCTCTCCCTGCTCAGCCGCTGCCATCTTCCCAACTGCACAGGCCCCGCAGCAGAAAAGCTTTGTGAAGAGATTGTCAAATGCGGCCTGCGGGCAAAGGACCTGCATCATGCGCTTCTAGGCTATCTGCCCGAGCCAGTTGAGATCAGCCTTAAGGACCTCTGCCTCAAAAAGGAAGACATCCGGAAGGAATACGGCCAGGATTCTGCCTGCACGGAAAACAGCAAAATACTTTTGCCGCCAGGGCTTTGCATCCCCTTCTTTACTATGAATGAGTGCACGGCCCTGCACATCCGTCCCCTTAAGGAAGATGCAACGGACTTCTTTGCACCCATTAATCCCACTGATCCGGATGGCTGCTTTGTTTTGCCCGGCTCAAAGGACGGCTGCCAGATTATTGGCGCCATACGGACCAAGCCCGTCCTTGTGGCAGAGGATCCCCTGACAGCCTGGCTTTTGTACGCAAGGGCAGGCGATCTCTTTGCCATCCTTCTTGTGACAGGCAAAGACGCAGCCATAAGCGATGATGCTTCCAAAGCCCTGGACGAGGCCCCCCTTGTTTTCTGGCCTGTCCCGCCTCTGGACAAGGAAGCATTTGAGGACGGGCTTGCACCTGAAAGCCCTGCCTTCACTGCGGCACAGCGCCTCATGCGTGAGGAAGAGCTTTGCAGCAAATGGCCTAATCTTGCCAAATGCCACAAGGAAAAGAAGCTCTTTCCCATTGCCTGGCCTGAAAAATGGAGCACGCCCAACCTGGCAAAGGCCCATGTCCAGGGGCTGGACATCCGCGCCTGGCTGAAGGACGAGCTTGAGAAAAGGGGCATTCAGGCAGCCGGTGCAGCAGAAGGATCCGCCTGTCTTGAGACAGATGCAGACGGCAGCCAGAAGATTGCCCTGAAAGTGCCTACCGTTGACATCAAGGGCATACGGGAAAGGCTGAACAACCGCATTGCCGGATTTAAGCTGCCCCAGATGGAGCAGGCGGAAAAGGAATTCAAAAAGGCAGTGGAGGAATTCAACGTCCTGCGCAGGCAGAACGGCCTCAAAGACTTTGTCCTGCCCGAGCCTGGCCTGGACGAGCTTCTGCATACGCCGTTTCCGGCGGAACCCGATACAGAGACGCTTAAGCGCTTCGAGGATCTTGCCGACAGGGTCGGCAAAATGAAGGGCGAGGAAGCAAAGGCAAAAATCCTTGCTCTGCGGGACAAGTACCTGGAAGACTTAAAAAAGCTCGGCGCACTGGACACAAGGGCCAAGGCGGCCATTATTGCCCACCAGAAGGAAATGGCCAGCGGAGCAATGGGAGCAACGAATGCAATGGGAGCAGCGGATCTGCCTGAGTGGGTCAGAGAGATCCCCGGAGCAGAGGACATGCTCTCAGGCAAAGCCGCTCTGCCTCCTTCTGCTGCTGATCTCAAGGGCGGCATGAAGGGCAGGACGCTCAGGGATATTGACCTGTCCGGCATGGATCTCAAGGGAATGAGCCTTGAAAACTGCTTCCTTGAAAATGTGGACTTTTCCAACGCCCTGCTTGATGAAAGCCGCTGGGAAAAGGTCATGGCCAAGGGATGCAGCTTTGCAGGGGCCAGCTGCACAGGGGCAAACTTTGAGCAGTGCTCCTTTGACGAGTGCCTCTTTGTGAAGACAAACCTTCAAAACGCCAGGGCAGAGCTCTGCCAATGGCAAAAGGGTAGCCTGCAGGATCCTGACATGAAGGGTGCGAGCATACGCCTGGCATCCTTTGACGGAGTTAAGCTCAGCGGCACCATAGAGGAAGCCTTCCTTGAGCTCAGCTCCTTTGACAAATGCCCTGCAAAGGACATGACCCTGCTTGAATGCACGCTGCAGAAAGTTTCCTTCATCAATGCCCTCATCAGCCACATGAGCGCAGAAGGCGGGAGCTGGAAGGAAACCGGCTTTACGACCTGCAAGGGCACCGGCCTTGCAGTGAGGAAGCTTGACTGCGAAAATATGCGCTTCCTGCTGCACTGCGACATTGCCGATGCCGTTTTTGAGCAGTGCACCCTGCCAGGGCTCTGCCTCAGGGAAAGCCGCCTGCCAGGGCTTGTCATGAAGGGCTGCATCATTGACGAGTGCATGGCTGACTTTTGCGATCTGCCCAAAGCCGTCCTTGCCGGATGCAGGGGGGCAAAAGCACGCTTTTTGCACTGCGATCTGGAAGGAGCCGACATGCGCTATGCCAGGCTTCCGCAAGGATCTTTGCGCAAGTCAAGGCTTGTACAGGCAAACCTGCACTGTGCCGATCTCTACGGGGCTGACATGTACAAGGCCGTCCTTGGAGAGACAGACCTGACAGGAGCCAATCTGGCAGGCACTCTTCTGGAAGGAAGGGAAAAGGGCATGCAGGAAATGGAGCTTTCACGATGAGACTGCCTGTTTACACAAGAGAAGAAGTGCTAAATGCCATTGCCCGCAAGGAGCCGCTGGGGCGATGCAATCTCTCGGATCTCGACCTCTCCGGCGCCGATCTGTCAGGGGCCTCTTTTGAAAGGACCAGATTAATAGGCGCAAATTTTACGGACTGTAATCTGGAAGGAGCATCTTTCAAGGACTGTGACATGACAGCTGCTAACCTTTCAGGGAGCAGGCTGGCAAATGCCTCCTTCAAAAAATGCGACTTGACTGATGCTGAGCTTTCGGAGTGCATTCTGACAAAAGCAAGCTTTTCCGGCTGTGACTTGTCTGATACCGTGCTTACATGCAGCGATCTGACAAAAGTCTCTTTGTCGGACACCGACTTGATGCATGCCAAGCTTATGGCGAGCAATCTGACAAAAGCCTCCTTGTCAAAATGCGTCTTGTGTTATGCTTCTCTTTCGCAGTGCATTCTGACAAATGCCTCTTTGTCAGGATGCGACATCTCTGATACTGATCTTTGGCGTGGCAGGCTAACAAAAGCCACCTTCTCGGACTGCGACTTGATAGGTACTTTTCTTACAGCGGGCAAACTGACAAAAGCCACTTTCTCGGACTGTGACTTGTCAAGTGCTGATCTTTCGCATTGCGAGCTGAAGGACACATCCTTTACAAAATGCGACTTGACAGAGACTGATCTTTCGCATTGCGAGCTGAAGAACACATCCCTTACAAAATGCGACTTGACAGAGACTGATTTTTCGTATTGCGAGCTTGGGAATACATCTTTTACGGAATGCGACACGACAAAGATAAAACTAAAGCCAGACTGGCTGTAATGGATTTACAGAAATAAGAATACATAATATGGAGCTTGCCCGATGAATACACCTGCTTACACAAGGGAAGACGTACTGAATGCCATTGCCCGCAAGGAGACGCTGTCTGGCTGGGATCTCACCGGACTCGACCTCTCCGGGACCAATCTGGAAGGAGGCTCCTTTGAAAGGGTCAACCTTTGGGAAGCAGACCTCTCGGGAGCTAACCTGGCAAATACCACCTTCACGGACTGCGATTTGTTTTGTGCAAAACTTCCGCATTGCAGCCTAAGCAATGCCTCATTCTCGCACTGCAACATGAGAATCGCAAAATTTCCGGAATGCTGCCTGGACAATGCCTCATTCTCGCATTGCCACATGTCCGATGCTGATTTTCCGAAGAGCAGCTTTGTGAACACATCCTTTGAGCACTGCGAACTAAAAGACTCAGAGCTTCCGGATTGTCGCATGGAGCATACCACATTCACGGACTGCTATTTGCCTGACGCCTATTTTACAAATGGAAGTGTGACAAATTGTTCCTTTACTGACTGCGACATGAGAGGGGTATTTCTTCCGGAGTGCAGCCTGAAAAATACTACATTCACAGACTGCGAACTGATGGTGGCAAAGTTTTCTCCCGCACATATGGAAAGCATCTCCTTTGCACACTGCGACTTGAGTGGTGGAAATTTTTCCAAAAGCAGCCTTGCAAATATCTCGTTCACGGACTGCGATATGGATGAAGCAAAATTTTCAGAGTGCACACTGGAAAAGGCAGCCTTCTCGTACTGCAAAATGCCAGGTGCAAATCTTTCGGATTGCAACCTGGGAAATGCCTCCTTTACGAACTGCGACATGACAGAGGTAAAACAGTAGGAGCCCAACTGATATAATCGCTTTTACAGGGAAAAGGTCAAGAAAAGCATAATCAGGAGCCTGTCCGATGAATGCACATGCTTATACAAGGGAAGACGTACTGAATGCCATTGCTCGCAATGAAGCACTGGCTGACTGTGATCTATCGGGGCTGGACCTCTCCGGTGCCGATCTGGAAGGTGGCTCCTTTGAAAGGGTCTGCCTTAAAGGGGCAAACCTTTCAGGCTGCAGCCTGGCAAGGACATCCTTCACAAGCTGCGACATGTCAGGAGCAAACCTCTCCCATATCCGTCTTGAAGGCACCTTTTTCTCGGACATGCAGCTTGCAGGGGCTAACCTTTCCCATATAGATTTTGAGCGCGTGGCCATGAACGGCTGCGACTTTTCTGGGGCAAGTTTTGCTGAGGCAAGGATGCACTACTGCGCCATGCAGAACTGCGATGTCCGGAAGGCCAGCTTTGACAAGGCAGACCTCTTCCGTTCATCTTTCCTGAACACAAAGCTCGGAGCGGACTTTGCCGGATGCGACTTAAGCCATGTCTTTGTTGCGGACAGCGATCTGAATGGCATAATTCTCAAAGGAGCAAAGCTCTACAAGACAGCGCTCATCTCATCGTCCCTGCCAGGATACGACTTCTCTGGCGCCACGATGGAATACGTCCAGCTCACGTTCTCGGATGTGCACGGAGCCAGCTTCAAGGACGCTCATCTCAAGGGCGTCAATTTTCTCAAGGCAAAGCTCGGCCAGGCAGACTTCAGCAATGCCAGGTGCACGCAGTGCCTCTTTTCCGAAGCAGACATGACAGGATGCAATATGGAAAACGGCGTCTTTTCCTCCTGCATGTTTATGAAAGCCTGCCTTGCCTCAGCCATTCTCACCCATGCCGATTTGAGCGACAGCCTCTGTACAGAGACAGACTTCCGCAAGTGCCAGGCCGGCAAGGCCATCTTCTTCCGCAGCGATCTGAGCCATGCCGACATGCGCCAGGGATTTTTTGCCGGAGCAGATTTTTCCTCATCCCGCTTTTTCCGCGTGCTGACTACAGACAGCCTTATGGACAATGCCTCGTTCAGCAATGCCATAACCAGGGACAGGGAAAGGGAGCGCAGCGAAGACTGGCCTTCCCTGCCTGATGCAGCTCAGCAATAACAAAAGGACTACCCATGCAGACAGCCAATGCCTATTCAAATGCCTGTTCATTGGATACCATGCAGGCTCCATCCCTGGAGACAGGGCTGGTTCTTTCCTGTGAAAACGACTGCTATACGCTGCAGGCAAAGGACAGCCAGTGGCGGGCAGCTCTTGCAGCCTCCTGCCTGGTGCGTCCCGAAAAGCACGACGAAGTGCTCTTTGCGCCCCTGCCTGACGGAAGGGCCTTTGTTTTGGCCGTTCTGACAAGGAGCAAGGCTCCGTGCGTCCTGCATTTTCCGGACGGAGCATCCCTGACTTCAGAAAAGCCCATACGCATGGACTCAGCCACTGCCGTCAGTATAACAGCCCCGCAGACGGGCCTTGAGACGGCAAGCCTTGATGTCAGGGCAGGATCGGCCTCGGCAGCCATAGCCAGCGCAAGCCTTGCCACACGCATCCTGCGCACCACCGGCGAACGCCTGGAACAGGCTTTCTCGCGCCTTCTGGGCCGCTTTGGCAGCGCACAGCGCATTGTCGAGCACAATGACGAGGTGCAGGCACAGAATGTCCGCATTTCTGCTGCCGAGTCCTGCGTAACCCAGGCCGCCTCTTCCACCACACTGGCCCGGGACCTGGCGCGCATTGATGCGCCGCAGGTGCATATTTCCTAATCTGCCGCACCGCAGGTGCATATATCCAGATTTCCGCCTCCCGGATAACACGCTTTTACAGCAGGAGCATATTTTGTTCGCACTCACTATGGGCGCAGGCCAGACCATGGGCATGCCGGATACCTGCTTGACGCCCACGCCGGCAGGGCCTGTCCCTGTCCCCTATCCCAATATAGCCATGTCCTCCATGTGCCCGTCGGCTGCCATGACGACACTCATGGGCGGCACGCCGACCATCAACCAGAAGGCCAGCCTTGCCTCATCCTCCGGGGACGAGGCAGGCGTCTCCACAGGCGTCGTCTCCCACCTCATCAAGGGACCAAACTGCTGGTTTCTGGGGAGTACGTCCCTCATTGTCGCAGGTGCTCCCTGCATGCGCCTGACAAGCACAGGCGGCTGCAATGCCATGGGCATGACGCCCAACGGCCCGTCCACCTGCATTGTGCCGTCGCAGGCCTTTGTCACGGTCTTAAGATAAGCCTTCCCGCCCCTGTTCCAGAGAGAGGCCACATTATGTCCTGCCCTGCCCTTATACCGGCGCACCTGCAAAGAACGGCTCTCTTTCTTCTGCTGTGGTCATTTTTGTGCGCAAGCCTTTTCCCCGCCGCAGCCATTGCGGCAACTCTCGGGAAAAAGCCGGATCCCCTGGAATATACTATTTTCGGGCTCACGCTTGACGACAGCAGGGCCGTATTCAGGACAACGCTGAAAAAGGCGCAGTACCTGCACACCAAAACCGTTACCGAGTACGGATACGACGTCATGTGCTTTACTTCAAAAAGACGCAACGTCCTCTTTCCCTATGTCTATGTCGCTTCCTGCCCCAGCACCAACCAGACCGTGGGCGTCTACGTCGTGGGCGATGACGGGGATGCCATCCTGGACCTGGCAAAAAAGCGCTTCGGGCTCACCGGCAACAATCTGAAGCACATGCCTGAAAACAGTTCCATAGGCGGGCGCATGTCGCTGGGAAAGCAGTACCTGAAAGACTATCCCAATGTCTCGGTTTCCATGTACAGGAACAAGCCCTACCTTTCCTACACGCTGGCCCTGGAATCGAAGGAAGGCATGAAGCTTTGCAAACAGCAGAATGCTGCCGATGAAAAGGACGAGGCTGTCCTGAAAAGGCTTATTGAAAAGGAAAGCAACAGGGTCCGCTTTGTGGACTAGGCGGACCAGCCTGCCCTGCATGACCTTTCCCCGCTTTGGAGCAAGACGGAGCATACAGCACCATGGATATTTCAAGCATAGCCTGCACCCCTATTCCCGGCGATGCGCCGGCAGGCATTGAAGCCAGATACGAACCTGAGTACACCGTTCTCCTGGAAGAAATAGACAAGCTGACCTCGCTCAACCGCAGCGAAATCTGCAACTGGCAGGTTGTCTGCGACATGGGCACAAACCTTTTGCAGAACAAGACAAAGGACTTCCAGGTTGCCTGCTATACAGCCAATGCCATGTCCAGGCTGCGCGGCTTTCTGGGCATGGCGGACGGCGCAAAGCTCCTAAGCGAGCTTATCCGCAACTACTGGGACACGGGCTTTCCTGTGCTCAAGCGCATGCGCCGCAGGGAAAATGCCTTTGTCTGGTGGAAGGACTGCACCGAAGCGCTCATTCGCACTGCCCTGGAAGAAACTGCTTCCAATACGCCCTACCCTGCAAAGACCATAGCCGAGCTCAGGCAGAACATCCTTGAGCTTGATACAGACCTGGGACAGGTCCTGCCCGACTTTCCGACACTGCACCCGCTTATAGAGGACATAGACAGGCTCCCTGTCCTTGAGGATAAGCCTGAGCAGACGGCTGCCGGACAGGAAGATGAAAACAAGGAGCAGGCCTCAGCCACGCAGGAGGCAGCAGAAGCCGGCAGGGAAGAAGCATCCCCCAATACTGCCCCTGCAAATGATTCGGCAAAGGATACGGCAAATGCGCCGGCAAATGCTTCTGGAAATGACCCAGAAAAAATCCCGGATGCAGAAGCAGCAAAGCCTGCTGCAGCCGGGGCACAAGAAGCAAAGCATGTCCCTGCCCGGGATGCCGGTGCGGCTGCCACTGCTCCCCAGGCAGCAGAAACAGTGCAGGCTGACGTTCCTTCCCTGGCAGCCCCTGTCTTTGCCAGCACCCTGGCCGACAACATGACCGCCTTTTCAAGCTACGCATTGCAGCTGGCAGACATGGCTCTCAAGGCCAACAATACCGATCCCTTTGGCTGGCAGCTTTCGCGCATGGCCATGTGGGGGCGCATCAGGCAGCTGCCTCCGGCTCAGGGAAGGCAGACTTCCCTGCCGGCCCCGCCCACGGAGCTCAGGGAGGCATTGCAGCTGCAGATTACCACAGGCAATTACCTCAATGCGGCCATGACTGCCGAAAACCTGTTTTTGTCAAACATATGGTGGCTTGACATCCAGTACCTGCAGGCCACTGCTCTTGAGCACTGCGGACCGGACTATGCCTCTGTCCTTTCTGCAGTCACAGGCCAGCTGCGCATCTTCCTTAACCGCCTGCCTGGCATCCAGGAACTGACCTTCATCGACGGCACGCCTTTTGCGGCCTATTCGACCAGGGAATGGCTGGCAACCCTGCAAAACAGCAAGGTTGCCCACCACAAGGGCTCTCCTGCCCAGAAGTGCATTGCCCAGGCCCGCAAGCTTTTCCTCGACGGCCAGCACAAATCCGCCATGGATGTCCTGGAGCAGGAACTGAACCGTTCCAACAGGAACATGGACAAGCTGGAACTCAGGCTTGAGCAGTGCCGCCTGCTCATACAGGGCAGGCAGTGGCTGGGAGCCACGGCTCTGGCCGACCAGCTGCTGGGCTACTACAAGAAGCTGCACCTCGGGCAATGGTCCATGAACCTGGGCATGGACGTGCTCAATGTTGCCAGGCGTGCCTGGCAGGGCTTTGACAACGACATGAGCAGAAAGCGCATTGAGGAAATACAAAGGCAGATGGTGCTCCTGCGCCCGTCCTCTGCTTTTGAGGACGATGTACCAGACCAGCTGGACGTATAAGGATAGGATCGGACAGTCCCTGAGCATGAAGCCTGGTCCTGGTGCGCATTTTTTGCATTTTACAGATTAGTTGCACCAAAGCCAGGTATCGTTTATGTTAAGTGTTTGTGTTCTGGTCACGTATTCAGTCAACTTTTAGCGCGTATTTCAGGGAGTGCCCGGATGTTTGGCATTGGCAGTACTGAATTTTTAGTCATCATTCTGGTCGGCCTTCTGGTGCTGGGCCCCAAAAACCTGGCCAAGGTCCTCAGGACGGTCGGCAAATATGTTGGGGAATTCAGAAGGATCTCTACCGAATTCCAGCGTACCCTCAACGTAGAGGCAGCGGAAGAGGAACGCCAGGAAAAGAAGGAAGCCATCCGCCAGAAGGCTGCCAAAGCAAAGGAAAAATTTGCCCAGAAACAGGCCGCCCGGAGTGCTGCCGAACCGGCACAGGCGTCCAAGGCTGATACGGCCAGTGCTGCAAACGGTGCTGCCGGCGATGGCAGGGGGGAAAAGGCATGAGCCAGGACAACGAAAACAAGCCGCTTTTCCCTGCAAATGATGCTGTGCCAACTCCTCCGTCAGGCTCTCCCCTTGAAGAGGCCCTGAAAAAGGCACAGATGGAGGCAGAGGGCGCAGAGGCCGTGGAAGAGGCTGCAGCCCAGAAACAGGCTGATCCCGACGGTCCTTCCGGTACCAACGCCGGTACCGAGGCTGCTGCCGATACATCTGCCGATGAAGCCTCCGCTTCTGAACAGGCTGAGGCAGAGCCCAAAGCAGAAG
>CAVJEZ010000001.1:0-43440 GCA_963648625.1 Odoribacter splanchnicus | reverse complement strand
CAGATGCCGTCGTACTCAATACGGCTGCTCAGCACTTCGGAAAAGCCGGCCACGCGCATAGACTGCACGTCCGGAAGCTGTACTTCCCCAGGGACATCGGCAACCCTGCCGCATGAAACACAGCGAATATGCTGGTGGGGATTAACATTGCCGTCAAAGCGCTTCACATTTCCCGGAGTCTCAAGTTCGAGTATTGTTCCTGCGTCCGAAAGGAAACACAAATTGCGATACACAGTTCCCAGACTGATACGGGGTATTCTTGTACGCACAATCTGATACAATTCATCAGCAGTGGGATGTGTGGTCAGCTTGCGCAGTTCTTCCAGAATGACGGCACGCTGGCGGGTCATGCGTGTCTGATGCTGTTGTGTCTGCATAAAGTATACCTCTCCGCTATCCAATTGTTATCTAATCAGTAACTATTCCTTTTAATTTTGTCAACAAAATTGATATCTCTTTTTTATTGTGCGTAAAAACAAACAGATAGCAGGGAATCCTGTAACAGAGTTTTCGCATTTTTAGTCAAACAGCTGCTGGCAGTACCCGCAGAAAACAGTGCCGCGTCCTCCTACCTCTGTCCTTTCAAGCGGCCTGCCGCATTTTTTGCAAGGCTCGCCCTTTCTGCCGTACACAGCAAAGTAATTCTGAAAAGCCCCGACGTTGCCGTCAGCATCCTGGTAGTCGCGGATGGAACTGCCGCATTCCTCAATAGAAAGCAGGAGGATGCGACAAAGCTCCCTGTACAAAAGACGCAGCTTTTCCTCCGGCACACTGCCGGCATTGCTTAAAGGATGGATACAGGCTGCAAAAAGCGACTCGTCAGCATAGATATTGCCAACACCTGCAAGCCGCGTCTGGTCAAGCAATACCTTTTTGATGGCCCTTTTCCCCTTCATGGCCTGCACAAAGGCGTCTTCTCCCATTTCAAGGGGCTCAGGCCCGAGCTTTTTCCAGGAAGGCCACCTGCAAAGGTCTTCTTCCGTGCCGATAAAAAGGCGCCCGAACTTGCGTACATCATGAAAAACAAGGGCACAGGAAGGAATGCCGGGCTCATGCGCATCATGAGAGCTGCCGAGCAAGAAAAGGGCCCTTGCGTGCTTGTCGAGAAGGCTTTGCGGCCAGGCAGGCGCGACACCGGACGACACTGCGGACGATTCCTCAGACTGGTCAGAAGACGGCCTCTCATATGCCATAAGCCTGCCTGTCATGCGCAGGTGCACCACAAGAAAGAGCTTTTCACCGCCTTTCTCAAGCCGGATGACTATGTACTTGCCGCGCCTGGTGACTTCTGTGACAAAAGCCCCGCACAAAACATCAGGCTGCCTGCTGTCCGCTGCCAGGCAGGATGTTCCGAAGCTTTGCACAGACAGTATGGCCCTGCCCTGTATATGGGGCCTGAGGGTGCGGACTACGGTTTCTACTTCAGGCAGTTCGGGCATGAAAACTCCTTCACGATGGCTTGGCAGTTGTCTGCCGTAAGACAAGGCAGGCCGCCGGCACGGATTTGCGGCATTGCTGTGAGCGTTTGCTTAGCACCATCCAGCCCGGGCTTCAAGAAAGGCCATAATAGGAAATCCAGGCCAGGAAAGTGCCGGAAGGGATAGCGCAGACTTATGTGCGCCTTCAGCCAGGCACTGCGCTGATGCTGCAGCACAGGCTTCGGGCAGGCCTTTTCTCAGGCCTTTGTCCAGGCACAGGCCGCACCTCGCATCAAAAAAAAAGTACCGGCAGCAAAGCATACGGTCCAAGTAATAAATATCCGCCAGAGTGTAGACCATTGTGCCTTTTCCGAGTATAGATATACCAATGTAAACAAGTATGCTCTGCAGATCAGACTGTCTTTTGAGCATACAAGTTGGCATCCTAACCGGCTCTGTTTTCTTTCCCCTGCGAAAACAGAACAGCTTAGCAAAAACAGGGGGCTTCGGTAATCTTTAGGGAGGTCCCGATGAAACGTATTCATGCCTTACTGCTTATCTGCGCCTTCATGTTCGGCGCAGCCTGCCTGAGCGCTGCACCTGCACAGAGTGCAACCGTCATCAAGATCGCAGGTATGAAACCCGAAGGCGTGCCCGAGACAGTCGTCATGCACAGGTTTGGCGAAATCCTCGAAAAACTGTCCAACGGCAAGTACCAGGTCCAGGTTTTCCCCAACAGCATGCTGGGCAAGGAAGACGCCTACATTGCCAACACCCGCAAAGGTGTTATCCAGATGTGTGCCACCGGCACCCAGACTTCTTCTCTGCAGCCTTCCATGGGCATGCTTGAGACCCCCATGCTGTTCGACAGCTATGAGCACGCCCACAAGGCCATGAACGGCAAGACCTTCGAGCTCATCCACAAGGGATTCCCCGAAAAGTCCGGCCTGCGCATGATCAATGCCTTCCCTCTTGGCTTCAGAAACTTCTACACCAAGAACGAAGTGAAGAGCATCAACGACATCAAGGGCCTGCGCATGCGCGTGCCTAACATCCCCCTGTACACCAACTTCGCCAAGGAATGCGGCATCTCCGGACAGCCCATGCCTTTCGCCGAAGTGCCTGCCGCTCTTGACCAGGGCGTCATCGACGGCGGCGACTCTCCTCTCGGCGACATCGTTGCCGACAAGATGTACGAAAAGTGCCCCGTTGTTACGACCACCCGTCACATCCTCGTGATCCACGGCCTGTACATCAACGAGAAGTTCTACCAGGGCCTGCCCGCCCAGGATCGTGCCTGGTTTGATCAGGCTGCCAAGCAGTCCGCTGAAGAGTGCTGGGCCAACGCCATCGCCAACGATGACAAGGCCGCCAAGGAAGTTATCGCCCACAAGGGCCGCGTTGTTGAGCCCACCCCCGACCTTCACAAGTTCATGAAGGAAGCCGGTGAGCGCAGCTGGAGCCTGTTCACGGATCCCAAGTCCAAGAACTACGTTCCCAACGCCAAGGAAATCCTCGACAGCGCTGCTGCCTATAAGTAGTTAGTCATTTGCAGGGGCTGCGGCTGTCTTGGCCGCAGCCCCTTTTTTCAGAACAGTGCCGGCTGACCCGGGCTTCTGAAAACAAAATTTTGTCCGTATGGAGCCAATATTATGGCCAACAACCAGCAACAGTCTCAAACCCTGAATGCTCCCAAGGCAGCGGATATTGCCGAATCCAAGCCTCAGGAAGAGAAGACCCACGGCGGACGTTTTCTTTTTGAACTCTTCTGCGCCATCATCTTCCTGAGCATGATTGCCCTTGTTACCTACAATGCCTTTCTCCGTTATGCCTTCAGGTCGAGCTTTCCTCCCAGCGAGGAATGGGCACGCTTTTTGTTTATTTACGTGACCTTCTTTGGTGCCATTGAGGCTTTCTACCACAAAAAACACATTGTCGTTGACATGCTTGTGGATGCGCTGCATGGCGCAACCAGGAAAACTGTCGATATTATTGCCATCCTGATTTCCATGGCGACCATGGGGCTGCTGCTTGCCGGCGGCGTTATGTATGTTATGCAGACCGCTGATACCTACTCGGTCTCAACAAACATCAACATGGTCTTCATCAACTGTTCGCTCCCCATCTGCGCAGCGGCTGCAATTGTAATCTTCATCCGAGACATCGTTGTAATTCTTCGCACGCCTAACGAAGAGTACCATCCGAAGATGACAAAGGAAGAGCGTATTAACGAATTCCTCAAGAACGAAGACTTGTAGGAAGCGTTAAAGGAGCAAATTATGGAATTACTACTCTTCCTGGGAACATTATTCTTCTTCATGCTGCTGGGCATCCCCCTGGCAATCGTGCTTGCCATCTGCGCAGTGGTGCTCATGTTCCATTCCGGCATGTGGGATGCCATGATCATCCCCAACTCCATGCTGGATGGTGCCAATAACTACCCGTTGCTGGCCATTCCCTTCTTCGTCTTCGCTGGCGAAATCATGGCAGTGGGCGGCCTTTCAAAACGCGTTGTCGCCCTGGCACAGCTCATGGTGGGCCACATCCGCGGCGGCCTGGGCTATGCAGCCATTGTTGCCTCCATTATTTTTGCCGGCCTTATGGGATCCTCAGTGGGCGAGGCAGCAGCCCTTGGCGGCCTTCTCCTGCCCATGATGAAGCAGGTCGGCTATGACAAGGGACGTGCCGGTGCAGTCATCGCATCCGGCGCTATCTTAGGCCCCATCATTCCGCCCAGCACAAACTTTATTATCCTGGGCGCCACAGTTTCCGGTCTGTCTATCACAAAACTCTTCATGATAGGCCTGACGCCTGGCATCCTTATCGGCCTGGCCCTCATGGTGATGTGGTACTTCATCGTCCGCAAAGACAATTACAACGACACGATGACCTTCACCAAGGCCGAAGTTCGCCGCATCATCCTTGATTCCACGCCGGCCTTCATGATGCCCGTCCTCCTGCTGGGCGGCATCCGCTTCGGTATCTTTACACCCACAGAAGGCGGCGCCTTCGCAGCTATTTACGCCATCGTGGTCTGCATGGGCTACTACCGCGAGCTGAGCATACGCGACCTTATCCGCGTCAGCGCCAATGCTGCCCGTACCACGGCTGTGGTTATGTTTGTCGTGGCAACAGCCTCTGCTGTCGGCTTCTTCATTACAGTTGCCCAGATTCCCCAGCAGGTTGTGCAGTTCTTCAGCCCGCTCATTGACTCGCCGAAGCTTCTGCTCTGCGCCATCATGGTCTTCATGCTCTTTATGGGTATGGTGATGGACCTGACGCCCAACATCCTGATTTTCGCCCCTGTTTTCTATCCGCTCATCACACAGGCAGGCATTGACCCGTACTACTTCGGCCTGCTCTTCATCCTGAACCTCGGCATCGGCGTTATCACGCCTCCTGTGGGAACGGTTCTCTATGTGGTCTGCGGTATTGGCGAAATCAAGTTTGCACACCTGGTGAAGAAGCTTCTGCCATTCCTGATAGTTGAGATATTCATGCTCTTCCTGCTGCTCTTCGTACCGGAACTTTCACTCATCCCGCTGAACTTCCTTATGTAGAGCACTAAGCAGCTTCTTGAATTTCCCTCATTTATGCCACTCGCATTTTGTGCGGGTGGCTTTTTTATTGTGCCAAACATCCAATACCCGCTAAAACAGTCAGCAGGATTACAGCGCTACCCGATCCCATGTCTCCCATCTTGCAAAGGATTTGCCGTGTCTGCTGACTTTTTCTTGAGATACTCGCAAAAACAGTCAACAAAGGTCCTGTACCTCCCCTGCTCTTCCGGCCAGCATCTTTTATCAGTCTTTTTCTAATGACTATTTGTTGCAATACCCGCAAAAATAGTCATTAGAATACAATTCCGGCATCTGCCTGCTTTCCCATAAAGACTGGCAGGTGCCTCAGACTCCCTGCTTTGTACTGTTGGTAATTTTGGGAAGTTGCAATGGAAATCAAAAGAGATTCCTACCTGGCCAGCCTGATAAGGAAAAAACACAATGGTATCACCAAGGTAATCACCGGTCTTCGCCGCTGTGGCAAATCCTATCTGTTGTTCACTCTTTTCAAAAACCATCTTCTGGCAGAAGGAACAGACAGCAGCCATATTCTTGAAATGAACTTTGACTTCTTTGAGAACAAGCGCTTCCGCGACCCCAATGTGTTCCATCCGCACATTACAGAACAAATCAAAGATAACGGCATGTACTACATCCTGCTGGATGAAATACAGATGCTCGACGAGTTTGTTGAAGTGCTCAACAGCCTGAATAACAGAAAAAATGTCGATGTCTACGTTACCGGAAGCAATGCCCGCTTCCTCTCCAAAGACGTTGTCACTGAATTCGAAGGCAGAGGCATTGCAGTACATATGTACCCGCTCAGTTTTGCTGAATTCATGTCCGTATATCAGGGTTCGCAGGAAAAAAGCCTGACGGAATACATGCTCTACGGCGGCCTGCCTCAAATAGCTCAGATGAATGACCCTGACGAGAAAACAGCCTTCCTGAAGGACATTCTGGATGAAACCTATATCAAGGACATTATACGCAGACACAAAATTCGTAAAAAAGATGAACTGAAAGATATACTAAATATTCTTTCTTCCTCTGTTGGCTCGCTTACTAACCCGACAAGGCTTTCAAAGACATTCAAGAGCATGAAGCAAACTGTCGTTAGTAAAAATACTATTGAAAAATATATAGAATATCTGTGTGACTCTTTTCTTATTGATCAGGCAATTCGATATGATGTTAAGGGCAAAAGATATATTAATACACCATACAAATACTATTTTACAGATTTAGGCTTACGGAATACGCATATAAATTTTCGCCAGATAGAAGAAACTCATGCCATGGAGAATATCATCTTTAATGAGCTGAAAATGCGTGGCTTTTCTGTTGATGTAGGAGTTGTTCCATTCAATAGGACAAACCAAGCTGGCAATGGCGTACATGTACAGTATGAAATTGATTTTGTCTGTAATAAGTGTTCAAAGCGCTATCACATACAATCTTCTTTCTCTGTAGATGATAAAGAAAAATTCGCACAGGAACAAAGATCCCTGCTACTGACAAAAGATGGGTTTAAGAAAATAATAATTACAAGAGATTGTTTAACACCGCATTATAATAACGATGGCATTCTCATTATGAGCATCCTGCAATTTCTTCTTAATAAAGACAGTCTGGACTTTTAGCGGATAGGCCTCTTTTTGTTATGGACAGTTATGGGCACCCGCTCAATCTGTAACGTCAAAACAAGCAATGTAGTGCCTAAGTATACAAATATGAGTTGACCGTAACTGCTACTTAGCGAACCTTGCTTGCAATCATCGTTAAACAATTTTTAACTGTACTTTGGCTAATTTCAATGCTCGCACGCTTAATGTCCATTGCGCTTACAGTATCCCTGATTTGTTTTATTTTATTTTTCAACGTACTTGAAATAGACGTTGTATCCCTCACAGAACAAATCAAATTTTCTGTTGTAATTTCAGTTCTTTGGTCAATAAATGCCCTTTCAATGGTGTCATTGACCACTGCTTCAAGATCAGCTCCATTAAAACCTTCAGTTTCCTTAATCAGCGCAGTGTAATCAATAGCTTTATTCCATTTCTTGCGGTTTTTCAGATGGATGTCCAAAATTTTCATACGTTCTTCATCATTGGGAAGGTCAACAAAAAACAATTCGTCAAACCTTCCTTTTCGCAGAAACTCAGGTGGCATTCTGGAGATATCGTTAGCCGTTGCAACTATGAAGACCGTATTTTCTTTTTCCTGCATCCAGGTAAGGAACTGACCGAAAAGACGTGTAGTAACACCATTACCGTCATCTGCTCCGATACCGGCGAACGCTTTTTCTATTTCATCAATCCACAGGACACAAGGACTGATTGCTTCGGCAAGTTTCAACGCCTTTCGCATATTATTTTCGGATTCGCCAACGTATTTCCCCAGTAAACGGCCAACGTCAAGACGAACCAGAGGTATTTCAAACAGGCTGGCAGTTGCCTTTGCAGTCAGACTTTTGCCACAGCCTGGCATGCCAACAATCATGATACCCCTAGGGACAGCTACGCCAAACTTTATAGCTTTGTCCAATTCTCTAAAAACTTCGGCCTTTCTTCCAAGCCATTTTTTTAAATTTTCTAGACCGCCGATGTCATCAACCGTCTCCGAAAAGTGTACTATTTCGAGCATGCCCGATTTTTTTACAAACTGCTCTTTCTCCTTTAAAATTAATTTTTTATTATCTCTGCCGATACAGCCGCCGTCCTGATAAGCAAGATAAAGTATCTGCAGTATATTGAATTCATTTAGCCCCTTTAAGGAAAGTGCAATGTCATTAATATCCTCTTCGGACACAATAATTTCGTGGTCGTCAACGAAATTACATATCAGCGTATGAATTTCATCAATTGTCGGCAAAGGGACCTCAAATACGGTTATGAAATTTTCCAGTTCACGTGGAATTACAACGACTTCTGATATAATCAGGATGGTTGTATTGTAATTATCAGTATTGATATTTTTTTCAGCAATTCTTTTTAAAAGTGAAATTACCTTATGGTTATTCATTTCACCATGAATATCTCTTAAAATAAGAAATGTATCCTGGTCATAACCTAACTCTAGTGCTGATTTTAGAAAATTTTCAAGATCACATTCATGCAGAGATCTTTTTGTTTTAAAATCTACAGCACCTAAGGCATTATTATATTCGACATAATATGTAGATAATTTACCAATCTTCCTAATTGCATCATCAATCACCTTTGAATCAAAATGATTAATGTAAATAATAGGGTGCAAGGCGTTGATATATGAAGCCAATATATTAACTTGACTTTCCTGCATGGCTAAACCTTCATGTAACGCAAGCAGTGCTTTGCACTACTACTCTTATAATCAATACCATTAATGATAACAAATTTATCCCTAATGTCCTGCACAGACAATCCATCGCCTCCCGGATAAGCAGGACAGACATAGTCTCCTTTGTCCATGCTGACAATCATGAACTTCCTGCCACCAGGCTGAAGTTGCGTCCAGATACCAGTTGACACGCTTGATTCTGTAATAAGATTTTCACCTAATGAATTAAGTATACGCTTATCTGTAATCATTTTTTTGATTTTCTCATACATCTGGCGTTTATCGAAATCCTTATCTATATCAAAGCTTTTTTTTCCGTCTTCACCAGCAACTGCAACAGGAAGATAATAGTTTCTGCACTGTTTATTCATCAAAAGACACATAATTGCCAGGGGAGACCTTTCTGCCAACATGTAAAACAATGCTCTGTGGTCCCGTTTCAGTATCCATGTATAATTTGCAATAATTGCATGGATCTTTGCCTTAATAAAAGCAACATCATCAGGATGTCTTAATATGTCCCTTACCAGCGCATCATATCCACTTTCATAATCATTAATAATTCTCTCTATATTATAATTTTCCTGCTTATAAACAGCATAACGTTCCTTGCGCCTTTCCAAATAATTAAGGATATAAATATCTTTTTCAATTTCTTGTTTATCAGTTTCAATATCGAAAATACGTATCAGTTCTTTGATGATTTCCATCGGGTCACTTGCGGTAATATTAGTGACATCTTCAAATTGCGGATATCCTCTAACCTTTAGCCAACGGTGGAGCTGTTTGTTATTATACAACTCCAAGACATCCTGAATAGAAAAGTTATTTTGTAATTCCTCTATAGTACGAACAGGATTGCCATCGCAAATAAGGTTGAATTTAATTGTCTTTGCCATTTTTTTTTCTCTCTATAGCATAATATCATCAATCAGGCTTATTACTGAATTTTGTTACATACCTTTAATGTATCCGTCATTCGTACAATCAGGAAAACAGGCTGGATACACCTTTAACAAACCTACTATCAGAGATACAAACTGAACTAACTGTTCTGCTGACAACGCTGCAGACTTTTTTAGACCCACCATACAACTTCTCAGCAACTATGGGGCCAGCCTGTTTCCCCACAAGACTGCCAACATGAGAGCCAATACATGTACCTGCTGGTCCAAAAACAGAGCCCACAACAGCGCCTACTGACGCGCCCAACCGGCCTCCCACCATGCCTCCAAGATTAACTACTGTTGAATTTAAAGAGGCATCAACTACCTCAAAAGGACCTATGCTCCCGTTGGCAGTCTGATACATAATTCTGTTCTTGTTCAGTGTATCAAAGACTATAGCAGTTATGATATCCGCAGGTACAGAGCCTAATAAATCAGACTGAGTACCACGGCTAAACACTATCAGGGCTACGGCCACAGCACTTCCAAGACCAATGTTGACAGCTTCATTCAAGGATGTTTTGCAAGACTCTTCCAGATCCCTGCTGAAATCATGCTTTTCGAAGCCCGTCTCTTTATTGAGAGGCTCCTGAGCCTGCATTACCGCTTCCCTGGAAGCTAAATTGGCACTAACGTTATCAAGGCTCAACTGCTTGATATCTCTTGCTACTGCGATACGGGTGAAATCATTCCATTCAGCAGGCTGACCGGCAGTAACATTATTTCCCCTTTCGATCTGCTCTTTGGAAACGGCAAAGTCCCCGACAAGCGGAATCCTTCCGAGCTGTTCATAAACATCCTTGTTTGCTTTCTGCAAGGCTTCTTTAATACTTTGCGCATACCGGCTTGTATCAATTCCAAGGTACTTTGCGCCGCTTTCAATCTTTTTGGCAATCCAGAATTCAGCACTTTTCCCCTGGGCAATGTGCTCCCCGAAATTCTGATAAGTGGCAGTAATTTCTTCCGCTTTATCTATAATCTGCTTAACGTCCTGCACCCGCTCGTCTTCACTGTTCCATGCCCTGGCGTGACGTACCCCTTCATTTTTGAGCCACTCTGACCAGTCCTGTCCCGCCGGACGGGTGTGGTATGATTCTAAACAATCTGCAACCAGCTCGTTCAGACGTTTTAAATCTTCATCAGAAACTTCAAGTACATCCTTCATTTTTTCAAGGTACTCTTTGCTCTGTTGGGCAGGAAGTATATTGCCAGCTTGGAGGTTTGTTTCTGCGCTCATAAAAGATTTCCTCAAAAGCAAAAGATGCAGGGTAACAGTATTGCAAAAGCAACAGCCTGTTTCTAGATACCCTCTCATGACTTCATGCAAATACCATTAAGGTACAAAGCAGGATTTCCAGCCGGAACATCCCATTGTTGCCGGCCAGTTTGTCCTCCGGTGTTTAAATCAGTCATGTACTCACAGCATATGGTTCACTGCCACTATTTTCTATCTAATAGCCTGCTTCATGGCAATAGTCTTTTCCTTACCAGCTTGCTCAGGAATGATGGCACGACAACATCTCTGTCAGTACTGCACATTATGGCAGCCGTACCGCTGTTCCGGCACAAAGGCCAAATCCCTGCACAAACTCACCATAAAAGAAGCAGAATGGCATGTACTAAAATGGATAGCATACCAGACTGCTATGATAATCATCCGGTAGCAACTTCTGTACACTGAACTTTCCCATTGCAATACATGCAATTTATATGCAAGATATATTGACATTTCCCCTGAAAATAACCAAATTTCAAATTGTCCTGCTTATAGTACCCCACACCTTTTTTTGAAAAATGGACTGAATACCTCAAGCAGAGGGCTGAGTGCTGCAAGCCTCTAAACCAGGCCCTCAGACAAAGGAGAACATTATGGCTATCAGCTTTACTCCGGCAAAACTTGTTACATGCGGACTTCTTTGTGCCGCCCTGGCTGCACCTTGTGCCGTCCAGGCAGCAGAAGAGGAACTGGCCCCTGGCTTCAATGCCTGCATGAACCGCAGCAGTGCAACTACAGACATGATTGGATGCTACGATTCTGCCTACCAGTACTGGGACAAAATCCTCAACAAAAACTACAAAATGGCCATGAAGAACTGCGATGAGGAAGGCACTCCGCAATGCAAAGCCAACCTGAAAAAGGCTCAGAGGGCCTGGATACAGTACAAGGAAGGCATGGCCGAGTATATCTACAGCTCTTCTGACGGAACCATGAGCAGGCTGAGTGCCGCAGGCTTCCTGGCTGAAGAAACCAAGAAGCAGGCAAAGCTGCTCAAGTCTGAGGGTATGTAAGACCCAGGCCCGAAACCGCTTTGTGGTGGGACTGCTACTCCACGAAGGATTTCTTTTCTGAAAGCAAGAGCAGGCTGCGAATCCGGTTCGCAGCCTGCTCTTTTATATTCTTATCTGCCCCTGGCGGGGCGAGAAAGCCTTATTCAGCCAGCATCCTGATCAGGCTGAAAGGATGCAGCGAGGGAATGCCAGTTGCCCCTGTAATCTGCAGGCGGCAGGTGCCGCATTCAGTGGCTACATAGGAAGCGCCGCTTTTCCTGACCGCGTCAAAAAGCTCGGCTCCTACCTTCATGGCTACCTCATGCTTTTCCTTTTTGAAGCCGTAGCTTCCCGAGATGCCGCAGCAGCCGGCATTGGCGGCCTGGCAGGAAATGCCGAGGGTCTTCATGAGCTCATAGCCGGGAAGCCCAATCCCCAGGGCTCGCATATGGCAGGGCGCATGGTAGATGACCTTTGCCTGCGCCTCTTTCAGGGAAAGGGAAAGCCTTCCTTCCTGTATCTCGTTCAGGACAAATTCCTGGGCGTCCGTGATGACAGGCATGCCTTCTTCTGCCAGTTCGGGGAAGAAGGAGGGAATCTCTTCCTTGAGCATAAGCTCGCAGGAAGGACAGGCCGTTATTACCGGAATGCCCTGTTTTGCCATGGAACGCATGGCTGCAAGGTTGCGGGCGGCATTCTTTCTGGCATCGTCCATAAAGCCGTTGGCTATCATGGGCACGCCGCAGCAGCGGAACTCATCGGGTATCACTACCTTGTATCCGGCCTTGCCCAGAAGCCATACCAGATCCTCGCCGGCCTTTGCGTCATAGAGATCCACATAGCAGCCGGGGAAGAAGGCGACTGTTTTGCCGGTCGCCACCTGGTTCAGCTCCTTGATCCTTTTCCTGAACCTTTTGGCGGCATAGGGCGGCATGGGAGCGCCCTTTGAGATGCCGATAAAGTCCATGGCCTTGCGGACAATGGGAAGGCTGATCAGCTTGTTGTTGAGGCTGGCAGGGGTAAAGCACATGAGGGAGGACACTGTCTCTGCATGGCTGACAATCCAGTCCCTCAGGAAATGGGGATGCTTTTCACCGTACTGCTTTGCCCTGGCAACCATGTTGATGCTGGCAATGCTCACGCCCTGGGGGCAGGAGATGTCGCAGTTCTTGCAGTTGGAGCAGTAGCTCAGCGACTTGTCTTCCTCAAGCCCGGACAGGCGGAAGCGCTCATAGGCGGGCCCTATCATCTTGGGGCCCAGGAATTCGCCTGACACAGCGGCTACGGGGCAGAAAACCGTGCAGGTAGTACAGGCTATGCAGGCATCGGGATCAACGCCCACAGGCATCTTTTTGTTCTTGGTATTCATCCTGCACGTCCTCCTACAGCCAGGGCTTTGTGACAGCGGCATAGGCCGTTGCTATGGCAATGCCGTTGCCGCTGCGCTCAAAGGCAGAATCCTGTCCGGCTATGGCACGCCCGATATAGCGGACATTGCTTAAATACGGCTCCTGCCCGTCCAGTGTCGGCTCAAGGCCCTTTAAGACAGGCATGCCAAGCAGGGCAAAGGCCTGCGGACCAAGGGGATCAGGCAGGGCCCAGGAAGCCGTGTCACTGGGCAGGGCTGATGCCACGCCAAGGACAGAGTCTTTGGCGAACCCTGGATGTATTTCCAGGCCGCCGCTGACTATGCCGCCTGTGGCAATAATAAACTGTTCGGCAACATAGAGGCGGTCGCCGTCCTTATGGGTTGTGCGCAGGGCAGTCATGCGGCCGCCTTCCTGCTCAAAGCCCGTGACCTTTGTGTTTTCAAGCATGGTAACGCCGGCAGAAGCCAGCGATTCCTGCAAAAGCTTTCCAAGGCGCATGCCGGTTACTCCCGGAGGCAGGCCCGTCATTTCCACCACAGGGCATCCTGCGGCAGAGCAGAGCCTGCTCCAGATGGAAAGATCAGGCTGTATGCCGCACACAGCCGGCATGAGAACAGCGTCATAGCCTTCTGCCGCCTTGCCCAGGGCACGCATGAAGTCCTCGCAAAGGGATCCCTGCAGGGCCCTTGCCACATCCAGGGCAGTCTCCACACGGTAGGTTCCCTGCCAGGGCGTGGGAAGCCAGCAATGGTCAATCTTTTTGCCGGCAAAGGCAGGATTGCTGCGCAGGGTATGGACTGCCATGCCTGGCATGCTGTCACGCAGGCCCTCTATGCCGCAGACGAGGATTCTTTTGGCTGCAAGCAATGGTGCCGGATCAAGCGAGGCCGGATAAAGGGCAGAAATTTTTTCAGTGCCGAGAACTGTGGGCAGAAGGTGGTTTGCCAGGGCATTTCCTTCATACCCTGTCATGGGCCAGTCCCTCCTGGCAGTCTCATCGGCAAACCTGGCAAGAGCCTCTTCGGCAGCTTTGCGTCCCACAAGGTTGTAGGGATGATTTTCTGCAAGGTCTCCCAGGCTGTCCAGGGGATTGCCTGAGACTTTGCCCTTCCCTGTTGCGCCAAGCACGTCAATAGTCGCCGATCCTATGGCCAGGGCTCCTGCGCCCTTGGCTATCAGGGTAACCTTTCTGCCGGCCTCGGCTGCAAGCAGGGCGGCAAACATGCCGGAAAGGCCTGCACCGACAACGACTGTGTCACTGGTTCTTGTGGAAAGGGCAGGCGCCTTGCTGCCTGCGTCCTCTTTCGCAGCCTCAGGCTTTGCCTTAAGCGAGGATACGGCAGGAACGTCTTCCCTGCTGTCAAAGACAGAGGAATACATCACTCTTGCCAGTTCCATTTCCCTGGCAAGCTGTCCCCAGAAGGCAGCCCTTGTGCCCTTCCAGCGCTCGGTCACAAAGTTGCGCATATCCTCAAGGGGATTGCCAAAGACTATGCCGTGCTCCACCAGGGCAGAAGTTGCACGCAGGCCGCAGAATGTGCCCTGGCATGTTCCCATGCCAAGCCTGGTCCTGAGGCGCACGTCTGTCAGTGAATGGGTGGATGGCTGGGAGGCCACGTGCAGAAGCTCTGCCATGGAGACCATCTCGCACTCGCACACCATGGGGTTGTTCTTGCCCCTGCAGCCTGTCTGCCTTATGCAGGCGGCAAAATCATCGCCCAGCCTGTCGGCAACAAGTCCTATGCTCTGGGGCAGGAAGACTGTCTTGGCAGAAGTCTGGGCCCAGTCTGCCGGCTGAGGCACAAGGGCTTCGTCCGCAGTGCGGCACATTGCAGTCACGCCAAGCTTTGCACAGACGATGTCGGCCATTTTCTCGGCCATAAGCCTGTAGGTGGTGAGCTTGCCGCCAAAGATGGTCATCAGGCCTTCCATGCCGTCTTCTGCATGGTCGCTGATATGGAAGCCCCTGGATGCGGCACGGCCAGCATCGGGACCAGGCGTGTACAAGGGCCTTGTGCCGGCAAAGACACGCAGAATCCTGTAGGAGTCGATGGCAGGGAAAAGGGGCCTGCCAAGGTCCAGCAGTCGCAGCACTTCATCTGTGGTGGTGCTGAAGTCTGCGGGATCGTCCACGGTCTGCGATGTCGTGCCCAATATGGTCACCGAGCCGTTGGGCACAAAGATGTCGCCGTCGCCGCTTTTGTGCAGCCTGTTGACCACATGGTTTGTAATGCGCCTGTTGAAGACAATGAGCGTGCCCTTGTCAGGTGTTAAGGGCAGATGGATGCCAGAGCTTTTGACAACCTCGGCACTCCAGGAACCGGCCGCATTGACGACAAGCTGGCAGTTGATGCGCATTGTTTCGCCAGTCTGCGTATTGCGGACCTCGACGCCGGTGACACGGCCGTTTTCAGACAAAATGCCCAGCACTTCGTGATAGGTATAGAAGGTGCCGCCATAGCGCTCGGCGCTCATGGCATTGTGCAGCACCAGCCTGAAGCCGTCTATGGCGGCATCAGGCACCTGGAAGACCCTCTGCATGGAAGGATCAAGGCCGGGCTCCATGCGCAGGGCTTCCTTCGGATCGAGTTCTTTTGCCTCAATGCCTGCCTTGCGGCAGCCGGCAGTCCAGCTGGAAACATAGGAAGGATCATCTTCCTTTGTCAGGACAAAGAAGCCCTCGGTTTCGTGTATGCAGCCTGCTCCTATGCGGCGCAATATGGTATTTTCCCTGATGCACTCGGAAGCAGCCTCATTATCGGAAACGGCATATCTGCCGCCGCTGTGCAATAGGCCATGAAAGCGCGAGCTTGTGCCGTGGCACAAGCCGCCCTTTTCAAAGAGCATGGCCGGCACGCCGCGCATGGCAAGGTCCCTGAGAAGGCCTGCACCGGTAGCACCGCCGCCTATAATAACAACAGTAGTCTCTTTCACTATTCACACCTCTCGCCAGCGGAAAACTCGGACGCAGGCTTTGCCATCATTATAATAATATGATGATGCCTTCAGACTGAAAAGCCGGCGGCACATGCAGGATATTGCCAGACATTGTCTGGCATGGTCCCTGTGCCCTGCGCCCGGTTGGCACAATGCCTTTCAGCACCGTGCAAGGCGGCTTTATATTTCATTTAGTGCCCAAATTCAAACGTTCCTTTAGCACTGGGCCTGGCAACAGGATCTGGCACATTCCCGGGAACGCAATAATTCCATGGAAGATGCCACTTCCTTATTGGGACAGGCCAGCACAGCAAGCACTCCATTGGGATCAGCGTCCTTAATGG
Organism: Odoribacter splanchnicus; assembly: GCA_963648625.1. Classification (GTDB taxonomy): domain Bacteria; phylum Desulfobacterota; class Desulfovibrionia; order Desulfovibrionales; family Desulfovibrionaceae; genus Desulfovibrio. The sequence continues at coordinate 27,275 of CAVJEZ010000001.1, read as the reverse complement.
CCAGGCATCCGGCCCGAAACAGCAAGGCAACAGCATTGCAATCCCCAGCACTCTGGCAGCCCTGCAAATCCATGAGTGATACAGTACATTCTTTTTGTGACTGCTCCGGCCTTGCAAATACTCCGGCCCGCACAAGGCTGCGTATAAGAGACGCATTGCAGGCACTGCAGTCTGTACTTGCGGCCAGGCTGATAAAAGAAAGCCTTTCCTGAATATGTTTTCAGCAGCCTACGGCATGGCATGGCCGAGTGTAGGCGCAATAACAGTCGGCTGCCTTTCTTCCTTCTGTACGTCTTCTGCTGTCGCCTCGCCGCTCAAAACGCATATAAAGTCGATGCCGGCATTTTCGGCCAGCTTTTTGTCCGTGCTCAGCCTGTCGCCAGCCATGACAACCGCTTCCCTGGGATACTTTTTGAAAACAGGCTCAAGGACCTCTGTCCTCGGCTTGCCAAAGATCTTTTCAGGGCGCCTGCCGGTTGCAGTCTCATATAAGGATAGGAAGCTGCCCACATCCGGAAGGGGGCCTTCGGGAGAAGGACAGACAAGGTCAGGATGGGTGGCAAAAAAGCGCACGTTCTTTTTCTGAAGCAGGAGGGCTGAGCGGGCAAGCTTCTCGTAGGTGAGCTCCGTGTCGTAGGCCAGAATGACGCATTCAGCGCCCTCTTCCTGCTGTTTGAGCTCAGGGAAGCGCCTGGCCAGGTCATTCTTGAAAAGGGTATTGCCCACAACATAGGCCGTGCCTATGCCCTCTTCCTTAAGGTAATCGACCAGGGGCGTGGTCGGGCAGAGAAACTGGTCCAGGCGGGCCGGTATGCCCATCTTATTGAGCTTTGTTACGTAGGAATCAGGCGAGTGCGACGTATTGTTGCTCAGAAAATAAAAATCGAACCTGTCATAGTTGCGCTGTATGGCAGCGACGGATTCAGCAATGGGGATGTTCCCAAGGTACACGGTTCCGTCAAGATCAAGCACGACACACTGCTTTTTGTTCCAGTCAATAGAAGACATACTTTGCTCGCATGGGGGAAGAGACTGCCCCTCAGTAAAAGGTTAAGGACTTAAGAAGGCATACGATCCGGCACCATCCCTGTCAAAGGTCCGATGGTACCAGGCAATCAATGCCCTGTTAAATGATAGATATCAGGTACGGCGGCAATTTTCAAAACAAGGTCCAGGCCCTGGGAACAGCAGCGGCCATACAAGGGCAAGTGCTGTCAGACAATAATTTTCTACAAAAATGTAACAAAGAAACAGGCTTTATTCATTGGTCAAACAGTCACTTTTCCTGAAAAACTCCTAAAAAAGCCTGCCTTCCCTGTCAGTCCGCCTAAGAAGGAAATATTTATTACAAAAATGTAGTTTATCAAAACACTATGATATAAAGCCACGCTTTAGCATTTTCTATCCTGCCTGAAACGGATATTTTGTACTGTGTCAGGACGGAAAGTTACAAAAATGTCATAAATTGAAAATTCTTCCTTGTCCCGTTTAGGATGACGCTCCATGGATACAAGTGACAAAAAGAAAGTGCAACTGCCTGTAATCAGGCAACAAAGAGAAAAACAGCAAAAAATATTTCCAGCAGCGGCATACTTTGGCACGCTCTGTGCAATATACCAGGCAATCCGGAACGTGTCCGACAAGTGACGACAACGATTAGTCCGGTCCCATCTGAGGTTACTTGTAAGGAAATGACACATGAACGCTGCTGACAATGCTTTCATACTTATCTGTGCCGGCCTGGTCTTTGTAATGACCCCGGCTTTGGCCCTCTTCTATGGCGGTCTGGTCCGTTCCAGGAACGTGCTTTCAACCACCATGCACAGCTACGCTTCCCTTGCGCTGGGAACGGTTATCTGGATTATCGTTGGCTACTCGCTGGCCTTTGGCCATGATGTCAACGGTATCATCGGCGACTTCAGCTACTTTATGATGAACGGTATAACCGGTACGGTAGCACCTGCCGCCGAGAACCTTCCCCATGCCACCTTCTTCATGTTCCAGTGCATGTTCGCCTGCCTGACAGTAGCCCTGATCTCTGGCGGCTATGCTGAACGCATGAAATTCTCTGCCATGCTGCTCTTCTCCGGCCTGTGGCTGATATTTGCCTACTGCCCCATGGCCCACTGGGTGTGGGGCGGCGGCTGGATGGCCCAGCTCGGTGCCATTGACTTTGCTGGCGGCGCTGTTGTCCATATGGCTTCCGGTGCGGCTGCCCTGGCCTGTGCCCAGGCTCTCGGACCCCGTCTTGAATCCGGTCTTTCCAGCGAAGGCCCTCACAACCTGCCCATGACCCTGCTTGGCTGCGGTCTCCTCTGGCTCGGCTGGTTCGGCTTCAATGCCGGTTCCGCCCTTAGCGCCGGCGACCTCGCTGCCCATGCTTTTGCTACCACCCACATCGCCACGGCCTTCGGTATCGTCGGATGGCTTCTGGTTGAATGGATTCGTACTGGCAAGCCCACTTCCCTTGGTGCTGCCTCCGGCGCCCTTGCAGGCCTGGTCTGCATCACTCCTGCTGCCGGCTTTGTTCCTCTTAATGCAGCCATCATCATGGGCTTTGTCGGCGGCGTGGCCTGCTACGGCGGCGTGATGCTCAAGACCAAGTTCGGTTACGACGACGCCCTTGACGTTGTGGGCATCCACGGTTTCGGTGGCACAGTAGGCGCTATCCTGACAGGCGTGTTCTGTGTGGCAAGCGTCAACGGCGTTGACGGACTGCTCGCCGGCAATCCCGCCCAGGTTGGCATTCAGGCTGTCTCTGTGGTCGGCACCTGGGTATATGTATACATCGTCAGCCGCATCATCCTGGCTGTGGTTAATGCCACCATCGGCATCAGAGCTACAGCAGACGAAGAAGTCTCCGGCCTGGATCTTAACCTCCACAACGAACGCGGCTACAATATCTAGCTGCAAGGCTTTCTTCCTGATAGCCCGCAAACAACGAGTATATTGCTCAAGCTACTAATAACGGAGACACAACAATGAAGAAGATAGAGGCTCTGATACGCCCCAGCGTATTTGACAAGGTCAAGAAGGCTTTGACCGACATGGGCGTCAACGGCATGAACTACACAGAAATCCGCGGTTTCGGACGCCAGCACGGCCACACGGAAGTGTACAGGGCAACGACCCGCAGGGTTGACTTCCTGCCCAAGGTCCGCATCGAGGTTGTCTGCGCCGATGCCAGTGCCGACAAAATCATCGAGGCCATCATCATCGCAGCCAGGACCGGACATGTAGGCGACGGCAAAATCTTTGTATCTAATGTTCTGGAAAGCATCCGCATCAGGACCGGCGAAAGAGGCGAGGAAGCCGTCTAGCCGGAAAATAATCCAGCCACTCCTCTGAATTCCCCATAAGCCCAATAAGAAGCGCCGTTCAAGGTTTTCGTACAGACCTTGCGCGGCGCTTCTTTTGTGTGCTTTGTTTTTCTGTTCCCCATGTCCTGGAAGCCGCACACTTTTCTTCCTTTTGGAGCCTGCGGGGAACCTGGCATGAAGGATCAGCCGTTACTCAGCTGTTGAGCTCCTTCTTTGCATCGTCCAGGCTGTCGTAAGCCGGAACGGACGGATCATTTGCAATACGTCTGGCTTCCTTCATGGCCTCCACAGTGCATTGGCTGAAGCGGGGCACCTCTACTGGAAAAGGAAGTCCTCCCTTAAGGACACACTGGTGCATAAACAGATTCACGGCCCCGGACATGTCGAGCCCCAGACTGGAAAACAATATCCCGGCCTGTTCTTTGATGTCACGGTCTATGCTGACTTGCATGGTGACAGTATCACGCATGGTAAAAATCCTCCTTGCAATTCCTTTTAGAGTTTTCTTAAAGGTCGTCCGTGCTACACATTATAGCAGGCAGGGCAGCCAGTCCAGCCCGGGAGTTTTTTCTGTCCGCCAATGCAAAAAGGAGGCCCCGTTGCCGGGACCTCCCTTTTTCTATTCGTCACTTGCAGGCTGTGCGGCCTACAGGTCTTCAGTCAGCTTCATCTGCCTTGCTGCCTGCGTCTCATCAAGACGGGACACGGGCAGGCCTCTGGGCGCTTCCTCAAGCCAGGCAGGATCTTCCTTGCCGTGGGCGACTATCTCGCGCAAAAGCTGGCAGAACTCATCCAGGGTCTGCTTGCTCTCGGTCTCGGTAGGCTCGGGCATAAGGCATTCATGCACCAGCAGGGGGAAGTACATGGTGGGAGCGTGCATGCCGCGTTCCAGCAGTCCCTTGGCAATATCCAGTGCGTGCATGCCTTGCGGCGCAGAGGCCACAAACTCATGCATGCAGAGGCGGTCAAAGGGCTCGTCCAGAACGTCCTTAAGCTGGACGCGCAGGTAGTTGGCATTGAGAACGGCGTACTCGGCCACACGTTCCAGTCCCTCGCCGCCCAGGCGCCAGATGTAGGCCAGAGCCTTCAAAAGGACGCCGAAGCTGCCGTAGAAGGGACCGATATGGCCGATGCTGAGCTCATCCTCGGGCAGGAAGTAATAACTGCCGTCTTCTGCCTTGCCCACCCTGGGCGAGGGCAGGAAGGGAATGAGGCGCGCGCACACGCCCACAGGGCCGGAACCAGGACCGCCGCCGCCATGAGGCGTGCCAAAAGTCTTGTGCAGGTTCAGATGCACCACGTCAAAGCCGGCATCGCCCACGCGCATCTTGCCAAGGATGGCGTTCATGTTGGCGCCGTCATAGTAGAGGAGCGCATCAATGCCGTGCAGGAGGGCAACAATTTCCTTTAAGTGCAGTTCCATCAGGCCCAGGGTATTGGGGCAGGTCATCATCAGGCCTGCCACCTGGTCGCCGTACTGGTCAATAGCAGCCTTGACAGCGGCAGGGTCAACCATGCCGTCCTTTGACTCGATATTGACGACAGTAAAGCCGGCCATGGCAGCAGAGGCAGGGTTGGTGCCGTGGGCTGCATCAGGAATGAGCATGATGCGGCGGTCACGCCCCTTGGCCCTGTGATAGGCTGCAATAATGGATACGCCGGTAAACTCGCCGTTGGCGCCGGCCATGGGCTGCAGGGTAAAGCCCTTCATGCCGGTGATGGCACAAAGGCTCCTTTCAAGCTCATAGAGGCACTGCATGGCGCCCTGGCTGCTTTTGCCGTTATCAAGCAGGGCCTGCATGGGATGCGCCCTGTTAAAGCCGGCAAGCGCTGCGACTTCCTCGCTGATCCTGGCGTTGTACTTCATCGTGCAGGATCCCAAAGGATAGAAGTTTGCATCAACGCTGTAGTTGCGTCCGGCCAGCTGCGTAAAATGGCGCACCACGTCCAGTTCGGAGCACTCGGGCATTTTGGGCTTTTCAGCACGCAGAAGGTCTGCCGGCAAAAAGTCCTTTGCCTTCTTGGCGGAAGGCTTGGGGCCTATGCCCTTGCAGTGGCGGCCAGGAACGGATTTTTCAAATATTGTCTGCATCTTCCCTACCCCCTTGCCTCAAAGGCCTCGTCAGCCCTGACATCGGCAATGGCACGGGCGAGATCACGGGCAAGCGTCTCCACGTTGGCGGAAGTCTGCTTTTCCGTGCAGGCGACAACAAGGACGTTTTCCATGCCAGGGTACGCACGTCCGGCCGGATAGCCCGGAACAGTGTGATGGGCACTGTTCATGCAGCGGCTGACAGCGGCAGAAGCGCTGACAGGAAGGAGCAGGGCCACCTCGTTGGCATAGGGCTGGTCATTCAGAAGCGTAACCCCTGGAATGGCGGCCAGCCTTTCAGCAGCCTCATGGGCCCTGGCTATGCTGTTCTCAGCCACATCAACCAGGCCGTCAGGACCAAGCAGCGAGAGATGCACCAGGCTGCGCAGGGCGCAGAGGCTCTGGTTGGAGCAGATATTGGAGGTAGCCTTGGCACGGCGAATATGCTGTTCCCTGGCCTGCAGGGTCAGCACGTAGCCTGTCCTGCCTTCCTTGTCATTGGTGCGCCCCACAAGGCGGCCGGGCATCTGCCTGACCATGGCCTTTTTGCAGGCCATAAGGCCTAAGTAGGGTCCGCCGAAATTCAAGGGAATGCCAAGTCCCTGGCCTTCGGCCACGGCAATGTCGGCACCCATGGCGCCGGGCGTCTTCAAAACGCTCTGCATGACGGGATTGACGGCGATAACGCTTAAGGCTTTGGCAGCCTTTGCTGCCTCAAAGACATCGGCATAATCGGCGACAACACCGAAGAAGTTCGGGTTTTGCACCACAACGCCTGCTGTATCGGCATCAATGGCAGCCTTTAAGGCATCCTTGTCTGGTGCGCCGTTTTTGTGGGGCACAACCACAATTTCCATGGGCAGGTTGCGGGAATAAGTGGCCAGCATCTTGCGCCAGATTGGATTGACGCCCTCGTCAACGACAACCTTCTTCCTGTTCCTTGCCTGGCGCACGCACATGGTGCAGGCCTCAAACAGGGCAGAGCCACCGTCATAGAGGGATGCGTTGGCGCAGTCCATGTCCAGCAGCCTTGCCACGGCAGTCTGGAACTCAAAGATGGCCTGCAACGTGCCCTGGGAGCATTCTGCCTGGTAGGGCGTATAGGCTGTCACAAAGGCAGACTGGCCTGACAGGGCATCTACTGCAGCGGGAATGCCGTGGTCATAGTATCCGGCGCCTAAGAAGGACAGGTTCTGGGCGTTTTTGCCAGCCAGGCGTTCGCATTTGTCGCGGACTTCCTGCTCTGTCATGCCTTCCTTTGGCAAGAATGCTTTGGGACGCAGGTCCGGAGCTATATCGGCAAAGAGGTCGTCCAGCGTGCTGACGCCGACGGCCTTAAGCATGTCATCACGCTCTTTTTCTGTATGCGGGATATAGGGCATAATCCCCTCCGCTAATGGCTTTCAGAAGCGCAGTGGGCGTCGTAGGCCTGGGCATCCAGCAGATCGGGAGAGACTTCAGATACCTTCACGCGGTAAATCCAGCCCTTGCCATAGGGATCGGAGTTGATGATTTCGGGATGATCGGCCAGTTCGCCGTTCACGGCAGTAATAGTGCCAGCAACAGGGGAGTACAGATCGCTTGCGGCCTTCACGGATTCCAGGGAGCCGCATTCGCCGTCAATGGAAAGCTCTTCGCCTTCAGCCAGGGTGTCGGCATAGGTAAGGTCGCCCAGGGCGTCCTGTGCAAACTGGGTGATGCCGATTACGGCCTCGTCGCCTTCGATGCGGACCCATTCATGGCTCTTGGAATATTTGAGATCGGTGGGAGTAGACATGACGATTCTCCTGACTGTTCGGTATTGTTGTTTTCCCTGCCCACAAGCAAAAAGGCAGGGAATGTTGTTTGCAAAATGAAGCCGGATCCTTAAGACCAGGCCATTGGGGCTAGGCTTTGGGAGCAAGCTTGGTACGGGCCGTGCCGTTCTTGTAGAAAGGCAACTGCACTGTCTTGGCAGCGAGGCTGGCCCTGGATGTCACGATATTGTAGGCGCCGGCATCGGCAGCATCGGCGCTGACCCAGGCAAAGGCGATGGAATAACCCAAAGACGGGGCAAAGGTGCCGGAAGTGACACTGCCCACAACCTTGCCGTCAAGCTCGACCTTGTCTCCGTGCCTGGGAGCGCGGCGTCCCTCAAGCTGCAAGGGCAGAAGCTTTTCGCGGATCTGGCCCAGGCCCTGCTTGCCCACGTAGTCGGCCTCGCTCTTCATCATGATGCCAAGGCCGGCTTCCACAGGGGTGTGCTCTGTATCAAGCTCATGGCCGTAGAGGGCCATGCCGCATTCCATGCGCAGGGTGTCGCGGGCGCCAAGCCCGGCAGGACGGACGCGTTCGTCTTCAAGCAATGCTTCCCACAAGGCCACGGCCTGGCTGGCATCAATATAGAGCTCATAGCCCAGTTCGCCGGTATAGCCGGTGCGGCTGACCATCAGCTTGTGGCCGCGCCAGGTGGTGTAGCGGAAGGCAAAATAGCCAAGGCCGCTCAGGTCCTCGCCCAGGAACTTTTCCATGATTTCCACGGCCTTGGGGCCCTGGATGTCAATCTTGGCAGTCTTGTCGGAAATATCGGTGACGTTAAGGCCGTGCAGGCGTTCTTTCAGGACAGCAAGGTCCTGGCCTTTGCAGGCTGCATTGACAACGACCATGTAGGAATCAGGTCCCAAGTGGTAGATGATGCAGTCGTCCAGGACGCCGCCCTTCTCATTCAGGATAAAGCCGTAGCGGCAGCGCCCTTCAGCCAGGTTTGCCAGGCTGTGGCTGACAGCCCGCATGAGGCGGTCCATTGCATCGGGTCCGCTGACCAGGAATTCGCCCATATGGCAGATATCAAAAACAGAGGCACATTCGCGGGTGTGCTTGTGCTCTGCCAGAATGCCTTCATACTGGATGGGCATATACCAGCCGGCAAAGGGGGCCATCTTGGCGCCATGCTCTTCATGCCAGCGGGACAGGGGCGTATAGAGAAGTTCAGCCATAGCTACTCCTTTTTCATGCTCCTGCCGAAAAAAAGACGCACAGGAGCAGAAGCCGTTAAAATTATACTGCTATAACTGACTCATTAGCACACTGGCAGGGTGAAAACAAGAAAAGAGACAACAAGATGCACAAATCTTTCTTTTCACTACCTGTTTGCTGCCCCTGTTTGCCTCTTTGCCACTTTTTTCTCTTTCACTTTGCCCTGGCCGGCCAGTGTTCCCGCAACCTCACGGGGAAGCAGACTCTTGTTTTGCTACCTTAAAAAAGGCATCAGGAAAAGATGCCATACACCTCTGCAACATCTTTGTTTTATTGACAAAATTTCTTACTGGCAAAATAGCGGGGCAGATTCCAGCTGCCTTCCTGATACCTTAATCATATTATTTGCACGGTATCATCCGGCATCACCGGGCGCACCATTTTGTAGTGTATCACTGCCGTCTCTTCTGCCTGCCTGTGCTGCAAGGCCTGCTCAGAGCCCCGTTGCTGCTACAGGGCATCCAGGAAGAAGCTGCGCAGATCGTCCTCTGCATTGCTGTCTTTTGCGCCGCTGAAATAATCGGCATAACAGACGCCCTGCAGGGCCTTTTCAAGATCTTCGCGGCTGCTCCGGCAGCCTGCTATACGCTCTTCAAGCTCAGCCACCGGTCTCTGTGCAAAGAAGTCCCCGTAGAGGCGGCAGGCCGTAATAACGCCGCCTTCCACGGCAAGGCAGATCTGGATGCGGCCAAAGGGGAAGCGCTTTTCAGTCTTTGTTGTAAAGGCAGGCGACTTGCCTATGTTCCAGTCCCATGAGCCATAGCGTTCCTTTTGCAGCGCATAAGCACGCTCAAGCACTGCTTCCGGCATAGTGCACGATATTCCTCCGGCCTCTTCCGCAATCATTGAGCAGAGCTTTTCAAGCGTTGTGCCCTTGTCCCAGAAAGAGCTGATATTGGCCACGCGTGCCCTGACAGAGGCAATGCCCTTGGAGAGGTATTTTTCCGGATCAGGAGTCAGGGCCCTGGTCATGGCTTCAAAATCCGCATCCACAAGCAATGTGCCATGATGCAGCACCCTGCCCTGTGAGAGGCGCTGGGCAGATCCCGATATCTTGCGCCCCTGCACTTCAAGGTCATTGCGCCCTTTTATAACTGCGTCCACGCCGCAGCGGGCAAGGCCCCTGACTATGGGCTCAAGGTAGCGCCTGAAATCTGTCTGCCTGACACCCTTTCTGTATTCAAGGAAGGAGAAATTCAGGTTGCCCAGATCATGGTACACCGCACCGCCGCCCGTGCTGCGCCTGACAACGGGAAGATGCCTTTCTTCCACTTCGCGGCTGTTTATTTCCTGCAGGGCATTCTGATGGCAGCCTATGATGATGCTGGGGGCATTCTGCCAAAGCATGAAAAGAGGCTCGCTCTGCTCGTCCAGCGAAGCAAAGAGGGCTTCCTCAATGGCCAGGTTCAGGGTCGGATCCGTGCTCTTCAGACGCAGGTAGCGCATGGCTCATGTACCTTTTTCAAAAACAAAGAGGAGAGCTGCCGGCATCTGCCGGACAGTCCCCCTCTTTTTCATACTTGTAAAAAATGCCTAGTGGCAGCGGATGCCGCTCAGGATGTGGCCCATTTTTTCCTTCTTGACCTCAAGATAGTGCCTGTTTTCCTCGCAGGCCTCTATCTCGATGGGCACGCGGTCCACGACTTCCAGGCCGTAGCCGGCAAGGCCCTTGATCTTCTTGGGGTTGTTGGTCAAAAGGCGCAGCTTGTGGATGCCAAGATCCACCAGGATCTGGGCGCCTGTGCCGTAGTCCCTGAGATCCGGGGGGAAGCCCAGCTTCATGTTGGCTTCCACCGTGTCATAGCCCTGGTCCTGCAGGGCATAGGCCTTGATTTTGTTGGCAAGCCCTATGCCGCGGCCTTCCTGGCGCATGTACACCAGGCAGCCGCGCCCTTCCTTCTCAATCTGGCGCAGGGCGGCACCGAGCTGCCCCCTGCAGTCGCAGCGAAGGGATCCTAAGGCATCGCCTGTGAGGCACTGGCTGTGCACGCGCACAAGCACGGGCTCGGGCGTAGTAATGTCGCCTTTGACAAGGGCCAGGTGCGTGCCCTTTTCAATCTTGCTCTCATAGGCATAGACGGTAAAGTCGCCGAAGGTGGAGGGCAGATGGGCATGGGCCACGCATTCCACGGACACCTGGCCGCGTTCCAGGCGGTAGCGGATGATGTCGTGGACAGAGGCGATCTTGATGTCGAACTTCTTGGCGAAGACTTCAAGGTCAGGCATGCGGGCCATGGTGCCGTCTTCCTTCATGATCTCGCAGATGACGGCTGCGGGCTTCAGTCCGGCAAGCTTGGCCAGATCCACGGAGCCTTCTGTCTGGCCGGTGCGCTCAAGCACGCCGCCGGGACGGGCAGTCAGCGGGAAGATGTGGCCTGGGGTCACCAGGTCCTCGGGCCTGGCGTTGTCGGCCACGGCAGCCAGGATGGTTGTTGCCCTGTCAGCAGCGCTGATACCGGTCGTCACGCCGTTGCGCGCCTCGATGGAGACGGTAAAGTTGGTGTGATACATGGAATTGTTGCGCTCCGTCATGGGATTGAGCTTCAGCTTCTCGCACAGCTCGGGCGCCATGGGCAGGCAGATCAGGCCGCACCCGTGATGGGCCATAAAATTGATGGCCTCAGGCGTGACGAACTCGGCGGCCATGGTCAGGTCGCCTTCATTTTCACGGTCCTCGTCATCCACAAGGATGATCATTTTGCCAGCCTTGATATCAGCAATGGCTTCCTCAACTGTGCACAGAGACATATGGCTACTCCTTAAACCCCTTACAGCAATGGACAGCATTTACGCGGCAAGAGTTTGTTGACGATACATCCCGCCTTTGACAAGCGTATTATTTCTGCCTGTCCTTCCTGTTCATGAGCGCCATGCAGATGCCGCCAAGGACCAGGGCCGAACAGACAACGATACGCAGGGTAATGGCTTCGGACAAAAAAAAGGCTCCCAGCAAAGCCGTCAGTACGGGCACGCTCAGCTGTATCACGGCACTGCCGGTCAGCGAATACTTAGGCACGATGGCATACCAGAGGATATAGCCAAGAGACGAGGCAAGCCCGCCTGCCACGGCAAAGAGCACAGCCGTTCCATGAGGAGCTGTTTCAAATATAAGAGCAAATACGAGTGTGGCAAGTGCAAAGAGCGATGCCCGCCAGAAATATCCTGCCGTTGCCCGCCCGGCATCGGCTGCCTTTCGTCCGCACAGGCTGTATGCGCCCCAGGCAAAGCCGGCAAAGGCCATAAGCAGGGCCCCCAACGGGGAAGGAGCGGTAAGCCCGGGGCTTAGGAGGGCAACAAGGCCTGCCAGGGCAACTGCCAGGCCGGCATACTCAAGGCGTCCTGGATAGAGCCCGTGCAGCATGCCAAAGCCCACCATGGCAAACTGCACGCACATGTTAAGGACGAGAGTTCCCGGGGCCGAGGCAATGTCCACATAGGCCAGGGAAAAGCAGAACATGTACAAAAAAAGAAAAAGTGCTCCGGCCCAGCTGCTCTCTGCCAGGGCTCCCTTCCATACTCCCGCTGCCGGCCGGCCTTCTGTTTTTGGCGCACGAATAATGCCTGCCAGGCAGAGCAGTGCCAGCACAAGGCCTGCCACAAGGCAGCGCAATGACGTATACAGCATGGGGCCCATAGAAGGCACCACAGAGGCCGCCATGGAAGACGCCATAGCGGGATCCATGGCACTGCCCCCTTTCAGGGCAGCCCTGCAGAAAATCGAGTTGCAGGCAAAGATGGTCATGCAGAGCAGGGTCAGCAGCCACAGCTGCAGTGAAATTCCTGCTTTTGGACTTCCTGCTTTTTGACTTCCTCGTCCCGGAGTTCCGTCTTTGGGACTTTCTACCTTAGTACCATTCTTCATTGTCCAGGACTCCGCTGCTGGCCAGGGCCTGATAGACGACGATGCCGCAGGACGTGGCCAGGTTGATGCAGCGGCCGTGGTCCTTCAGCATGGGAATGCGCACATGCAAATCGGACAAATCCCGCACTTCGGGCGGCAGGCCTGCCGTTTCCCTGCCAAAGAGCAGGATATCGTTTTCGTGGAAGGAAAAGCGGTGCACCGGGAAGCCGCCCTTTTTTGAGGAGGCGATCACCAGCCTGGCCTCAGGCCTGGTTGCCTCTCTGTCAGCCATGAAGGCATCCATGGAAGGCCAGACATGCATCTCCACATGCGGCCAGTAGTCAAGCCCTGCCCTTTTCAGGTAGCGGTCTTCAAGCTTGAAGCCCAGGGGCTCTATAAGATGCAGCCTTGACCCTGTCACGGCACAGAGCCTGGCAATATTGCCGGTATTTGGCGGTATTTCCGGCTCAAAGAGGACAACTTCCATTACGATCTCCCTTGCAGTCCTGCCTGCCTGTTATCCTGTTCCTGCTTCCTGCTGCCACGTTCAGCTGTTGCTTCCGGCCGCGGCAATCCTTGCAGTCAGGCCGGGCACGGTCTGGCAGGTCACGCGCATGTCCCTTGAGCCGTATCCTGAGTCTGTCAGGGTGGCAAAGAGGTCGGCGTTTGTAACCTGCAGGGGACAGTCTGCTATCCCTTCGCTGGCAAGCTTTTCTTCCAGCAGGGCCAGGGCCCTTTCCTTCACATATTGCAGGGAAGAATTGCGGGGAAGCTTCTCAGCTATGTCAAGCGCAGGGGCAAACAGTGTCCCGCGCTCAGTCCCGGCATAGACTTCCAGCCTTGCCGAGGGCCTTGTAAGGGCAGCCCCTGCGGCATTGGCAACGTCTGCCATGGGAACAGGGACGACAGGAAGCTTCAGGGCCTCTTCCAGATGGTGGCGCACGCACAGGGCAGGCCCGCCGGTCAGGGCCACGCAGGCAGGCCTTGCGTCCTCATGCTCCTTTAATTCCTTCAGGGTATAAATGGGCCTCATATTGATATCGTTTACAAGCCCGGATACAGCCAGGCGTATGGACTCTGCTGCAGCCTTCCAGGCCAGTGCGGCTGCCTCGGGCACAGTTTTCCCAAGTTCATCCGCCAGGGCCTTCATGCTTTCCCTGCTGGCCTCAAGGGAGCCGGCAGTCTCGTCCTCGCCCTCTTCGTTAAGGATATTGAGTGCATCCAGCAAGGTTGCCCTTTTTCCGCCAAAGGCTGCGGCAGGCCCCTCGCGGTCAGGGCCTACCTTCACTGCGCCGTCTGACACGCGCAAAACGGAGTCGCCGCCTATGCCTATGGATACTGTTGCCAGGGATCGTACCAGTGTTCTGCGTCCGCCAAGCTTCATGCCGTCCTGATCCATGACAGGCGAGCCGTCCACAAAGACCGCCAAATCCGTCGTCGTGCCGCCCATGTCGAGCAGCAGGGTGCATTTTTCCTCTAATCCTTCCTGCAAGGCCATGACGCCCATGACGCTGGCAGCAGGACCGGACAGCAGGGAATGGACAGGGAACAGGCGCGAAGCGCTGCATGGCATGGACCCGCCGTCTGCCCTGAGCAGAAATACGGGAGCCGTACATCCTTTATGTTGCAAAGTATCGAGCACGGCATCGAGAAAGGCGTTATGCAGGCGCAGCGAGGCACTGTTGTAATAGGCAGATGCTATGCGGCGCGGAAAATTCAGCTCGCCGCTCAGGCGGTGTCCCAGCGTCATGCCGGCATCAGGCAGGACTTTTTTGCACTCTGCGTCCATGGCCAGCTCATGGGCAGGATTGCGGGGAGAGAATTTGCCGACACAGGCAAGGGCCGCCAGTCCCTCCTTTTTCCAGGCCTCAAGCTGTCCTTTGAGACCTGCCATTTTTAAGGGGTCCACTTCCACGCCCCTGTGGTCCAGGCCGCCGGGGACGACAAAGACATGCTCTCCCATGGCAAAGCGCAGGGGGCTGAGCCCGGGCCCTGCCGAGAGCACAAGCCCTACCCTGTCCAGCCTGTCCTGCACGCAGGCATTGACCAGGAGCGTCGTTCCCAGCGTCACCCGCTCAACCTTTTTCAGGGCATCCTGACCGCAGTCCCTGGCAAGATCGTCCAGGACGTTTGCTATGCAGTGCGGCAGATTGTCCTGCTCTGTTGCCACCTTGCCTGTGCCAAGGATTCTTCCGCCCTCGCACAACACGGCATCGGTATGCGTTCCCCCGGCATCAATGCCAAGGACAATCCCTGCATTATTTGCTGCCTTATCCATCTTGGTCCCTGCCTTAACTATATATGTGCGCGAAAGTCCTGCGGCAATGCCGCAAAGACCCCGCATCCTTTTGCAAAAATACGCTTTTTTGTTTCACCCTCCCTCTTTCTTGTCAACCGTGAAAGAAGGCAGGAAAGCAGACAGGAAAGCAGACAGGAAAGCAGGCACAAACAGAGGCTGTGATGCAGGCAAAACGCATGAGCCCTGGGATGCATCAGGAACATGGCCTTAATGGACTGCCAACAAGCGGCAGGCGGCAGGCATGGGAAACAGCTTGACATGGCCGCGCGGCGTCTTATTTTTCCGATCCGCACTTCATTTGAACTATAGTACTCTGTACGTCACTTTTATCCCCCCAACAAAACGACATACAGCCTGCATACGGCATCTGACACGTACATAACGCCATGAAAAGCAACGACAAATCATCAAAGTCCATGGACATGCTCACAGGCTCCCTGTGGGACAAAATCATCATCTTTGCCATTCCGCTGGCCGTCACCGGCATGCTGCAGCAGATGTTCAATGCCGCCGACGTGGCTGTGCTGGGACACTTTGTCTCCTCTGATGCCATGGCAGCCGTGGGTAACAATGTTCCTATCATAGGGCTGGCCGTGAGCCTCTGCATGGGGCTTTCCCTGGGCGCCAACGTCGTCGTGGCCAGGGACATAGGCATGCACCGCCCTGACAGGACCAGGCGTGCCGTGCACACAGCCTTCGGGCTGGCCCTGGGCTTTGGCATCCTTACGACCATTATCGGCGAGCTTGGCTGCGGGCCTTTGCTTGACTGCCTGGCTGTTCCCGAATCCGTGCGCGAGCCTGCCAGCGACTACCTGAGGGTATTCCTGCTGGGCATGCCCTTCATGGCCATCTACAACTTCCTGGCAGCCGTCTTCCGCAGCAAGGGCGATACCAAGACGCCCCTGCTGGCTCTTGTCTTTGCCACTATTTTCAATGCCGTCGCCAACCTCGTCGTCGTGCTTGTCTTCCATATGGCTGCAGGGGGCGTCGCCCTGGCGACAGTCCTCGCCAACGTGCTGGCTGCAGGATACCTCTTCTGGAAGCAGCTTGTGCTGCATGACGAGCTCAGGCTTACGCCAAGGCGCCTTTTGCAGATCAACCGCGAGGATCTGGCCACCATGATCCGCATCGGCCTTCCCGCCGGCATCCAGGGCATGGTCTTCTCCCTCTCCAACCTGCTCATACAGGCGGCAATCAACAGCCTTGGCCCTGCGGCAATGGCAGGCTGCGTTGCAGCATTCACCATAGAGATGAATGTCTACTGCTTTATCAACGCCTTCGGCCTGGCTGCCACGACCTTTGTGAGCCAGAACTACGGCGCGGGCAATCTTGCCCGCTGCCGCCGTGCCACCTGGATTTCCATGGGCATCAACATGGCTGCCACCTGCCTGCTCGTGGCCATAGCCATCTACTTTGGCAAAACGATCTTAGGCTGGTTCAGCGCTGACGAGGCCGTCATCTCGCTGGCCTTCACCCGCATCCTCTTTGTGGTCCTGGCAGAGCCCATCAACGTCATCATGGAAACGACGTCCGATGCCATGCGCGGCTACGGCTGCTCGCTGCCTCCGGCCATTGCCACCCTGGTGTGCATCTGCACCATCCGCGTCATCTGGGTCTATACGGTATTTGCCTGGACTCCGGACTTCACCACGCTGATGGCAGTCTATCCCATAAGCTGGGTCATCACTACCATTGTCCTCTGCCTCCTCTACTGGCGCCACCAGAGGGAGCTTACCCGCGGGCAGAGGGTGCATGGCTGATGCCGTGGCACCGGGCTGTTCCTTTGGACTGTTCGCTTGCACAGCAGGAAGAGATTAAGTACAAACAACGTTATCGCCGCTCAGGCTTTCTGCCTGTTCTTTCCTTCCTTTATATAAAGGACTTTCCCCAGGTGGACAGGCCGGCTTATTTCCTTGCGGCGCAGCGTCCGTTCAAGCAAAGAGCCCCTTGTTCGCGGCATATCGTGGCAGGGACCTTTACAAAATAAGGATTTCCGCAAAGGACCGGGCATTTTGTACATGCCCTGCCTGTACGGAAACAGCAAGGATATTACAATGGTTACTACCGATTACATCTGGTTCGACGGGAAAATGGTTCCCTGGGCTGACGCAAAAGTGTCAGTTATGTGCCATGCTTTGCACTACGGCGACTCCGCATTTGAAGGCATCCGTGCCTATGACTGCGGCGATGCCGGTTCCGCTGTCTTCAGGCTGAAGGAACACTCCCAGCGCCTGGTCAATTCCTGCAAAATCCTGCGCATCAAGATGCCCTATACGGCAGAGCAGATTTACGACGCCTGCATCGAGACCCTGAAAGTCAACAAGATGAAGGCCGCCTACCTGCGTCCCCTGGCCTTTGTGGGCTTCAAGGAAATGGGCGTCTATCCCGGCACCAACCCTGTGCACACCATTATCGCTGTCTGGCCCTGGGGCGCCTATCTTGGCGCCGAGGCCCTGGAACAGGGCATCCGCGTGCGCACCAGCTCCTTCACCCGCATCCATCCCAACACCCTGATGTCCAAGGCCAAGGCCGGCGGCAACTACATCAACTCCATCCTGGCCAAGTGCGAGGCCGTTGACGACGGCTTTGACGAAGCCATCATGCTTGATCCGGCCGGCGTTGTCTCCGAAGCCACGGGCGAAAACATCTTCATCGTGAGCAACGGCAGGATCAAGACGCCTCCGCTGACCAACACCCTGGGCGGCATTACCCGTGCCTCCCTGATCGAGCTTGGCAGGGATCTGGGCTACGTGGTCGAAGAACTGCCCTTCTCCAGGGACGAAATCTACATTGCAGACGAGGCCTTCTTCTGCGGCACTGCAGCCGAGCTGACCCCCATCCGCGAAGTGGACCGCCGCCAGATTGGCGCAGGCCATGCCGGCCCTGTGACCAAGCATCTGCAGTCTGAATTCTTCAAGGTTGTCCATGGCCAGAATCCCAAGTACAAGGACTGGCTTGCTCCGTACACAATCTAAGTGCATATATGATGTTTGCCGGCCTGCAGGGCGTTTGTCCTGCAGGCCGGCAATACTGATTTTAACGCCTTTTATGCTGCAGGCGGCATAAGCCCCAGGTGCCTGCACAGGCAGAAGAGCCCCCATGAAGTATATTTCCCTTGCCACACGATACCGTCCGCAGCGTTTTTCAGAGCTGGCCGGACAGGATCTCATCAAGACGGCGCTTTCCAAGGCAGCCGCCGAGAACCGCGTGGCTCCGGGCTATCTGCTTGCAGGCACACGCGGCGTGGGCAAGACCACCATTGCCCGCATATTTGCCAAGGCGCTAAACTGCGAGCATTCTCCCTGTGCCGAGCCCTGCAATGAATGCTCTGCCTGCAGGCGCATAGCCCAGGGGACTTATCCTGACGTTATCGAGCTGGACGGCGCCTCAAACAACAAGGTGGAGGATGCCAGGGAACTGAAGGAAAAGGTGGGCTATGCCCCCATGGAGGGGCGCTACAAGATTTTTATCATTGACGAAGCGCACATGCTCACAAATGCGGCATTTAATGCCCTGCTGAAAACCCTTGAAGAGCCGCCAGCGCATGTCGTCTTTATTTTTGCCACCACCGAAATCCACAAATTTCCCCCTACCATTCTCAGCCGCTGCCAGGTCTTTTCCTTCAGCCATCTTCAGGAAGAGACGCTCATTGCCCATCTCAGCAAGGTGCTGGACAGCGAGCATATAGAATACGAGCCGGATGCTGTCCGCCTCATAGCGCACAGGGGGGCAGGATCGGCCCGCGACAGCATGTCACTGCTGGACCAGGTGCTTTCCTTCGGTCCGCCGAAGCTTACGGCTGACTTTGTGCGCTCGGTTCTGGGACTTGTCTCCCAGGACATCCTGGAGAACCTGCTCACTGCCCTTGCCAGCGGCAGCTGCGGCGATGCAGCCGTGTACACCAAGGAGCTGGTCTCAAAGCAGATAGACATCCGCTATTTTGTCAGGGAGCTTACGGACACCATCCGCTCGCTTTTCCTTTTGCAGACCTGCGACAGGGAAACCGTGGCCAGGCTCGGCCTGTCAGGCAACGAGCTGGACTTTCTGGAACGCATTGCCCCCAAATTCAGGCCCGGCTATTTGCATGCGGCCTGGCAGATGCTCCTGGACAGCGGACGCTCCCTCATGCCTTCGTCAGGGCAGGATCCGGCGGCAGCACTGGAATTTCTGTTAGTCAATATGGCGCTTCTGCCGCGCCTGCTGCCTGCCGAAGTGGCGGGAAGGACTGAGCCTAAGCCCAATACCGTATCAGCCGGCACGGCAGCTCCCTCATCTGCGACAGCATCGCCTGCTGCATCGTCTGCAGCACAGACAGCATCTGCGCCGCAAAATACACAGCAAATTTCTGCGCAGGCTGCACGGCAGCAGGCAGCAGCCCCGGCTTCCCAGCCTTCCCAGTATTCCCAGAGCCAGCAGGCTGCCGGACAAAGGACCTCTGGCTGGCAGCAGCATCAGCAGCAGGCTTCTGCAGGACAGGCCAAGGCCTCCGTTCCACCGGCACAGCCGGCAAAAGCCCCTGTACAGGCACAGCCTGTACAGCAAGCCACGCCTGCCGCGGCTCCCGGGGCAGCCAGTCAGAATAACGCAAAGCCGGCTGCCCCCGTGAAAGCAGATGCAGAGCCTGGCGGAAAGCCTGTTCCTTCCGGGCAGGCCGTAACACAGGGACAGCCTGCCACGCCTGCCGGGCCGGCAGCTGAAAAGGCCGTTACTCCGGCAGCCACGCCGTCCATGCCTGCGGAAAAGGCAGCGGCTTCTCCTGCCGCTGCAGAGACAAAATCAGGCCAGGCTGATACAGCAACAAGCTTTGAAAAGGTACAGGAATGGCTGGCCCTGCAATGCCAGGATCCTGCCATCGGACACCGCCTCAGGGGCTTTTCCTGCAAGGGCATCTCAGGCGGCAACATCCTTCTTGAAGGCGGAAGCGTCCACCAGACAGAAAGCCTTAAGAGCAGCCTGCCGCAGCTTGAAAAATCTCTTTCTTCCTCCCTGCACCAGCCCGTCCGCATAACGCTTGCGGCTTCGCAGGAAGCTATCCAGAATGCCGGCTCAGGGCATGGACAGCCGGAAGTGAACAGGCCCGAACTTGCGCACTGCATTGAGATACTCAATGCGCGTGTAGACCAGGTACGCCGGCGCTAGGCAGGGATGCGTCTTTCACAGCGAACTTTTCTTTCCATCACCAGCTATATCTTTTGAAGAGGATTTATTATGCGCAATATGAATGACCTTGTTCGTCAGGCAAACGTCATACAGAACAAAATCCAGGCCATGCGCCAGGAAGCAGCCACCAAGGAATTTGAGGCTTCCAGCGGCGGCGGCATCGTCAAGGCTACTGTCAACGGCAACCAGGAAGTAAAGTCCCTGGTCATTGATCCCAAGGCACTTGAAGGCGGCGACGTCGAGATGCTGCAGGACCTTGTCCTTTCTGCCATCAACGAGGCCATGCGCATTTCCAAGGAAAGCCTTGAAAGGGAAATGGCCGCTATTTCCGGCGGAATCCGCATTCCGGGCATCTTTTAATGAGCACAGGCTTACCAGCGCCCCTGGAGGAACTGGTCCGCATGCTGGGCAGGCTGCCAGGCATGGGGCCAAAATCTGCATTGCGCATGGCCATGACGCTTCTGGACTGGCCGGAAGAAAACACGCGCACGCTTGGGCAGAGCATAGCCACGCTCAGGGACAACCTGCACTTGTGCAGGATGTGCGGCGGCTTTTCCGCAACGGAAGTCTGTCCGCTATGTGCCGATCCTGCCAGGAATGCCGCTGAGCTGTGCGTGGTCACGGACTGGGACAGCCAGCTTACCATGGAACGCGGCGGCTTCTACAGGGGGCAGTACTTTATCCTGGGCGGGCTGCTCAGCAGCATGACTCCGCAGGGACAGGAAAAGCTGGACCTTACCCGTCTCATGAACCGCCTTGCCGAAGGAACTGTCAGGGAACTGATCTTTGCCCTGGGCGCCACGCTGGATGCGGAAAATACCGCATCTTTCGTGCAGACAGCGGTACAGGCACGCTTCCCGGACATACGCATCTCAAGGCTTGCCCAGGGCATCCCCTTGGGTAGCGAAGTCAGGCACATGGACGCAGAAACGCTCAGGCAGTCCCTGAAATATCGTCAGGAACTGCGCTGAATTGAGCCATACATTTGATATAAAGGCCGCCGGTCATTGTTCCGGCGGCCTTTATATTTCCTGTCAGGGCAGTGCCCGATATCAGGGATAGCGGCTCAGAAGCGTATCATCCAGCAAAAAGTCAGGCATTCCGATATTGAAGATGCCATAGTCGTCATACCAGCGGCTGCAGGTATCATGCCACACGATAATTTTGGGGAAACTGTCCCCGGCAAGCTTAAGCGGGCCTGTTTCGGCAGCATACCTTTCCTCTGTTACAAGGCCACAGGCAGACTGGAAGTAGAATTTCTTGCCTGCATAGCTTGCAATAAAATCGATTTCTCTGGCCTCAGGCATGCTGCCGCAGCTTGTAGCCCTGCTGTCATAAACAATGCCGGCATCCACGGCACAATCGCGGACAACAAGCTCATTGAAGATGATATTCTTTATGACCTGCGGCATGCACGGCTGTCTGAAGCCTGCAGCAGCATTGAGGAGGCCTGTATCCTCGCAGTAATACATGGCTGGAAAGCCGGTATAGTATTTGTCCCTGACATCCCATCGTTTGCATAAGCTGAAGAGAAAGGCATCAGACAGACAGTCAAGCTGTGATTGTACTGTCTTGAGTGCGACCGCTTTCTTCCCGCTCTGAATCTGCCCTGCATTAAGGGCTGCTGCGATACGTTCCGGACTGGTCAGGAAGCCGGCGGACGAACAAAGCACTTCCCAAAGAGCGGGCAGTGCATCAGAGCGCCTGACTTTCCTGCTTTCTGCAATCTCCTTCACATGTCCTTCAAGGACGGAGCTGAGATACTCCTTCTTCATGGTATCCGAAGGCAGGGACAGGCAGTACGGCAGGCCTCCGTAAAGGGCATACTTGTCAAAAGCTTCCTGCCTGCCCCCGCCAACAGCAGCATAATATTCTGAGAAACTCAGAGGATGAACGCGAATCTGATCACTGCGCCCGCGAAACTCCGTCGGTATGTTTGACGGCAGCATCATGGAAGTGCCTGCAATTACGTACACATCCAGGTTGGGAAGTGATTTCAGGTCATTGAGGGAATCATAGACTGTGACTTTCCTGCCATCGGGATTATAGGGGTTCGGCACCTCGCAGGCCTTCTGAATCTCATCTATAAAGAGATAAAACTGCCCTGAGGATCCCTCAACACGCTTGCGAAAACATGATGCAAGCTCAAGAGGATTGCGGTAGCGGAAATCCTGCTCCATATCGAGATCGCAGGACAGAATGTGATTCTCTGCAACCCCATTAGAGAGAAGATGCTCGCGAAACAGTGTGTGGAGAAGATAGGATTTGCCGCATCCGCGGATCCCGGAAATCACCTTCACCTGCCCGTCACATATATAGTCTGTAAGTTGCTTCAAATAGCGGTCACGCCTGATTTTCATAGCCTCTCCCTTTTGGAATTCTGCTGTTTTATCAATCCATATTTCAACACTGCCATATACAGTTCAGCAAAAAACAATGCAAGAGAGAGTCAGTCCACGACAAACTGCATCCTGTTGAAAACTTGCATGTCATGCACAGGCAAGTTTTCAATTGCCTTCAATCTTACATTGCGTCATCTTCAGGTCTGTACTGACGAAAATATGTAGCATCAGGCAACAAACTGAGGCACCTTGCAGCCTTTTTCAACAGGCACAAAAAAGGACTTCCCTTTATACAGCCAGGCGCATTGCCAGCCAGGGGAAGTCCTTATGGTATAAGAGAACGTGCCTGATGTTGCTGAAGGTATCGGATTAAACCTCGTACATCACGCAGTGCAGATGCCGGGACTCACTGCTTCATCTGTGCTGTTCCCTGAATTGTGCAAATGCGCTTACAGCATCCACGGCATCCCCATTCTGAATCTCCCTGATGCCGGCCTGTAAGGCTGCATGGAGTTGCTCATCGGTCATGGCATCAGCATTCGGAACTGGTTGTTTCAGCACATTTTCAGCTTGCTGCCTGACGGCAGGGTTTACATGAAGATTGAGTGTCATCGCCTTTTTCATGATTATCATCTCGAATGCTTTGTAACGCATTTTACTTTACAACCCAACATCATGCTGACCTATAAAATTCCTACCTGCATCAAAACAGACTAAATTGCTGGAAAGGCGAAGATCGTCAGATGGCTTCATGACAAGGCCGAGCCTGCCCATGACAGAACTTCGCTTTCAAAGCTCGGAGCCGCCACAGTGCCTATGACGCACAGCAAAAGGCCGCCGATAGATGTACCGGCGGCCTTTGTAATTCTCTTTCGTACTTCTCTGTTGTCAGCCTAAAATGGCCTGACTTGCTACTGCCAGGTCTTTTCAGACGAGCCATTCAGCACAAACTGCTGCCTCCAGGCTGGCAGGTGCCTGCAAAAGACCACCAGGCAAAGCAGGGAAAAGACTGCCCCGATAATAGTGGACGTAGTCATGTCCAGGCCAAAGCCGATCTTGGCATTGCAGAGATAGGTGGCGCAGACTGTGGTCATAAAAAGACCCGGGATAACGGTGACGATGTACTTGCGTCCGCGCTGGGCAAGATAGATGGACACAGCCCACAGGGTAACGCAGGACAAAGCCTGGTTGGCCCAGCCAAAATAACGCCAGATAATATCAAAATCGACCAGGGTAAGACCGATGCCGACTGCAAAAAGCGGAATGGCCACCATGAGGCGCTTGCTGACTGCCTTCTGGTCCAGGTTAAAGGCATCCGCCACAATGAGCCTGGCTGACCTGAAGGCTGTATCGCCCGTGGACACAGGCAGAACAACCACGCCAAGGATGGCGATAAATCCGCCGACAGGGCCAAGCAGGCCTAAGGATATCTGCTTGATGGCCAGCGTAGGCGTGCCTTCCGTAATCACGGCCTGCAGGGCTTCGGGGGAGTCGTAAAAGCTCAGGCCCAGGGTCACCCAGATAAGGCCGATGATGCCTTCTGCAATCATGGGGCCGTAGAAAAGGAAGCGGCAGTCACGTTCAGAGGCAACACAGCGGGTCATGAGCGGAGACTGCGTGGCATGAAAGCCGGATATGGCGCTGCAGGCAATGGTCACAAAAATCAGCGGCCATATGGGCAGGTCCTTGGGATTGTAGTTAGTAAAGAAGTCGGTATTGGGCAGGATGGGCCTGTCGCCCAGAAGCAGGGCGCCTGCAAGGCCGAAGGTCATAAAGATCAGCAGTACGCCAAAGTAGGGGTATATGCGGCCGATGACCACGTCAATGGGCAGTATTGTTGCCAGGAAATAATAGGCAAAGATGATGACGGCCCAGAAGAGGAAGTTCATAGGCGTCATGCTGGCCAGAAGGGCCGCAGGTCCAAGGACGAACACTGCTCCCACCAGGACCATGAAGATGACGGAGAAGCATTCCATGGCACGGCGGGCACGCCTGCCAAAGGCCATGTCTACAAGTTCGGGATAGGATGCGCCGTCATTGCGCAGCGAGATCATGGCTGCGCAGTAGTCATGGACTGCACCGGCAAAGATGCAGCCAAAAACAACCCACAGCATGGCTACGGGGCCGTACAGGGCTCCAAGCAGGGTTCCGATAATAGGTCCTAGTCCGGCAATGTTCAGGAACTGAATGAGAAAAATCTTGTATCTCGGCATTTCGATGTAATCGACGCCGTCTCTCTTGCTCTGTACAGGAGTGGGGCGTCCGTAGTCAGCCCCGAAGACTTTCTCTATGAATCTACCATACAGGAAGTAGCCAAGAAGAAGCAGGGCTATGCTTCCCAGGAAGTAAAAAGTGCCAGACATAAAACATGCTCCCAAAAGACGGTAAAAACCAAAATAACGAGCCGTCTTTATTGAAAACACCGTTTCTACTTCAAAACTGTTCGGCACTCAAGACTGTTTGTGCAATCAGTCTGTTTTTTTGAAAAAAAATATCTCTCATGCTTTTCCCTGACCTCTAACAATCGCCCTCCCAAACTGACAAAACGGTGCTCATTCCATGGGTATATCACTTGTTTGAACGCCGTGTTCTTACTTTTCCGCCAAAAGGCAGCTTATTAGGTCATGGGCTGTCAGGGAGCGTACTCTCAAAGAAGTCCTGCTACATCCACTGGGCTTGTTCCAGGCAGGGTATGCCGCCGTACTGGTTCGGAGCCTGTTCTGACGGCTTGCACAGGAAATACAGGAGGGGAATCAGTCCAATAATGGTGAGCCCTAAAAGCTGCCACCAGCCGCTGCGGCCTGTATCGTGCAGCCTGCGTGTTGTTGAGGTCAGCATGACGATAAAGACGGCCACGCCATAGACAAAGGCCAGCACGGCAAAAAGAAGGGATACCGCAGCAAGCGAACTGGAAACCATATTGGCAACCGCAACAGCCAGGTAGTTCCACCAGTATTCAGACCTGCTGGCGCGCCCTTCAAAACAGGAGAACTTTTGCATCCAGCAGGTACGCACGGATTCTGTAAGCGTCATGGCCCGCTGCCTGGGCAGGCCGGATGACGGTGCAAAGCCGGCAAAATTCTCAGCCATATTTTCTCCTTATGTTTTTCCGGAAAAGTGTTTTTCAGCTCGCCTGTTTATGTACTACTCCGGCAGTTTTGGCAAATGCAGGCATAAAAAAGAAGACGCCCCGGCAGCTATGGCCAGGACGTCTCCCTCTTTTTCAGTTTTTCAGGCTGCAAAGCCTTTCTACAGTCCCTTGGGCCTGCCCAGGGGCGGCAGCTTCTTCTCAAGGGCAGATCCGATGCTGAAGAGGGTTCCTTCCTCAAAGGCCCTGCCTATGAGCTGCAATCCGACAGGCATGCCGGATTCTCCAAGCCCTGCCGGCATGGACAGGCTGGGCAGTCCGGCCAGATTGATGGGGCAGGTATAGGCATCCATGAGGAATACCTGCAAGGGATTCTGCTGATGGGCTCCCAGAGGCCAGGCCACAATGGGCGATACAGGAGCCAGGAGGCAGTCGCAGGAACCCAGTGCCGTCACA
The DNA here is from genome assembly GCA_963648625.1 of Odoribacter splanchnicus. GTDB lineage: Bacteria > Desulfobacterota > Desulfovibrionia > Desulfovibrionales > Desulfovibrionaceae > Desulfovibrio. The sequence goes on along the minus strand of CAVJEZ010000001.1, from coordinate 1,662 downwards.
AACTCGTCGCGGATAAGCCTGCGCACCTGGGCGGCCTTCTTATAGTAGGCATCGTAGTAGCCGGCTGAGAGGACAAACGTTCCCAACATGATGCGGCGCTTGACTTCCTCGCCAAAGCCTTCCCTGCGCGAATTCTTGTACAGGTCCTGCAGGTCCAGAACTTCCTTGCTCCTGTGCCCGTACCTGACACCATCAAAGCGGGCCAGGTTGGAGCTGGCTTCAGCCATGGCTATAATATAATAGGTTGCAATGGCGGCCTCTGTGCTGGGCAGGCTCACTTCCACAACCTTTGCGCCAAGGTCTTTCAGTGCCTCTGTTGCCTGTTCTACGCCCTTGCGGACTTCGTCTGACAGGCCCTCGCCCATATACTCCTTCGGAATGCCCACGGATCGGCCTGCAAGATCGGCAGGATTAAGGCCGGCAAGATAGTCGGGCACATCCTTCGGTGAGCAGGTCATGTCACGCTCGTCCCAGCCGGCGATGACTGAGAGCACGCGGGCGCAGTCTTCCACAGTCCTGGTCAGGGGGCCGACCTGGTCAAGGGATGAACCATAGGCAATCAGGCCGTAGCGCGACACCCTGCCATAGGTGGGCTTGATGCCCACGCAGCCGCAGAAGGCGGCAGGCTGGCGGATGGAACCGCCGGTATCCGAGCCAAGGGAGGCAAAGCACTGTCCGGAAGCAACAGAGCAGGCGGATCCGCCAGAGGAACCGCCGGGCACCCTGTCCGTATTCCAGGGATTGTGCGTCACCTGGTAGGCAGAGTTGGCAGTCGTGGATCCCATGGCGAACTCGTCCATGTTGTTCTTGCCAAGGATAATGGCTCCGGCCTCGCGCATCTTCTGCACGGCATAGGCATCATAGACAGGCTTGAAGCCTTCAAGGATGCGGGAAGCCGCAGTTGTCGGCATGGTGCTGGTAGAGAGGGCATCCTTGATGGTAACCGGCACGCCCCACAGGGGCTTAGCGGGATCAGGCCCCTCGCTGTCCATCTTTTCAGCCAGCTTCATGGCCCCTTCTGCATCCACATGGAGAAGGGCGCCAAGCTTACCTTCCGTTGCCTCAATGCGGTCAAGGCAGGCCCTTGCGGCATCCTGAGCCTTGATGCTGCCGTCTTTCAGGGCACTGGCAGCCTCTGTGAGGGAAAGTTCTGTCAAATCCTGCATGTTGTGTTCTCCTTTTCCTCACAGTCCTAGACGATTCTGGGGACGACGAAAAACTCGTCGTTCTTCTCAGGCGAATTGGACAGTATCTGCTCGCGGGTCCGCACATGCTCCGCTGCGTCCTCGCGCATGCGCAGGACGTGATCTGCCGTGGTGTAGAGGGGAGCCACGTTTTCCGTATCTATGGTATTGAGCACATCCATATAGGACACGATATCGCTGAGCTGTCCCGAGAAACGCTCCACTTCGGCTTCATCGACGGCAAGACGGGCCAGCTGGGCAAGATGGAGCACATCTTCCCTGCTGATTACAGCTGTATTCTGAGACATGATTTTTCCTTGGAATATCTGACAGGTCCGTCCTGCCAGGCTGTTAGTGCACTAAGCTGTTGCTGCAGACGGCAACCATTATATGCCTGCCTGCGTGGTATAGCGCACAAGCAGGCAGGCTTCAACACCGTCTAGCGTGCGGCCCCTGGCAGGCTCAGCCTGTAGGAGGA